>JAEXFF010000061.1 GCA_023400335.1 Bacteroidota bacterium | reverse complement strand
GCATAAAACTCAATCTTTTTATGTATCATTCAAATTTCAGCTATAAAAAACGTTCGTTTTAAGTGGGGATAAAAGTACTATTTTTATAAAATAATAAAATATTATCCCTCATTATTTTACTAATTTTAATTGTTAAAAAAATCTTCTTTTTGAAACAAAATTTAAACGAACGTAAACTATTGCTAAATCTTTATTTAAATCATAAAAAAAATACTTATCCCAATCAGAATATAGATAAAAACCTCCGTCATCGTCATCCAATAAGCAAAACGAGGCTTTTTCATAATTCCAGCCGAAAGTTTATCTGCCACTAAAGCAACACAAGAAAATACACCTATAGCCTGAAAAATAAATACAAGTCCTAAAAAAAGCATTTGGAATACCGGATTTTCACCTTCCGTTTTCACAAATTGCGGGAAAAAAGCTAAAAAAAATAAAATTACTTTGGGATTGAGTAAATTCATCAATATACCTCTGCGGAATAAATGAAATACGGGAATACTTTCTGAAGAAAAACGCAGTGAGGCTCTGTTTCGGTTAATAAATGCTTTTCCTCCTAAATAAAATAAATATATTCCTCCTGCAATTTTTAATGCAGTGAAGGCAGGCAGAGAACCGGCCAACAGAGCAGACAATCCCAAACTTACTGCAGTTACATGAAAAACAAGCCCCGTACACAATCCGCATGCAAACACAATTCCGGCCTTTTTTCCCCGGTTTATACTTTGTGTAATAACAAATAATATATCCGGCCCAGGCATAATTGTCAATAATACCGCAGCAATCAGAAAGCTCCACACATTCATAGATCAGTCACTATTCAAATTTATGTTCTTTTTATTCTCCGGAACATAGAACAAAAATAAAGATAAATTTTAAAAATAAAATATCTTTGTAAGTATGCCTGAACTCCGTATGGCTTAAATGCGTAAACAATATATATCTTAATGTAAGACAACAACATGTTATTGAATATTATCTGGCTCATTCTGGGTTTCGTCATTTTGATTTATGGAGCGAATAAACTGGTAGACGGAGGTGCAGCACTTGCCTTCCGTCTGAATATTCCTAATATTGTCATTGGATTAACAATTGTAGCTTTTGGTACTTCAACACCCGAACTTGTCGTCAATCTATTTTCTTCTGCCGAAAAACAATCAGAATTAGCTTTAGGAAATGTCCTAGGCAGTAATATTTTTAATATACTGGCCATTTTAGGAATTACTGCCATCATTTATCCTATTGCAGTCAAAAAAGCCACCACTTGGGTAGAAGTTCCTCTGGCAGTATTAGCTGCTTTTCTAATTCTAGTTATGTTCGGAAATAATCATTGGCCTATCCCCTCACCCTATATGATTAGCCGGGCAGAAGGAATCGTACTACTATGCTTTTTTGTCTTTTTTGTAGCTTATACTTTAATCCTTGCCAGAAAAGGAGGAGCCGAAGAAGTGGAAGTCAAACATTATACAATCAGTAAATCCGTATTTTGGATCTTTGTAGGATTAGCCGGACTAGTCATAGGAGGACGGCTTCTGGTAAAAGGGGCCGTTCAAATCGCAGAAATACTGGGTATTTCACAAAGAATCATTGCCATTACGATCGTTTCCATCGGAACTTCTCTTCCTGAATTGGCGACCTCCCTCGTAGCAGCCCGCAAAAAAAATGTAGACATGGCTATCGGAAATGTAGTCGGATCCAATATTTTTAACACTTTTCTGATATTGGGGATATCCGCTTTAATTTCCCCTATTCAAATGTCCACAGCAAACCTGCCCGACATCGGAATGAATTTCCTTTCCGCTCTCCTCCTGTTTATCTTTATTTTTACAGGTAAAGGACGGCAAATCGAAAGATGGGAAGGTGCAATTTTTTTACTCCTTTATATCTCTTATGTAATTTGGCTGATTTTAGGATAAAGTTTAATGTTTCACCTCTAGCTTTCAGATGAAATCAAAAACGAAATCAGTTTTTGAAGTATTTTTTGATTATTAATAGATTAACAGTCTTTTCCATGCGTATTCCAACAACTTTTTACTTCTTCCGGTAGTATACTATCCTATAGGATAAATAAAACAGTTATGGAAAAAGAAAAATTTCAGATTGAACCGGGAGCGCCCATGTTCAGTAAAGGATATTCCATTATCATAGACTCCAAAGGTCCTTACTTTGTGTATGGAAAACCTACTTTACGCCAGGAATTTATCGTCCCGAATACTGAAGGGGAAGCCTGGGAATACAAAACGGGAATTACGTATAAAGTAGAACACGAACCTATGGTTTTATGCAGATGCGGACATTCCCATACAAAACCGTTTTGTGACGGTTCACATACTCAAGTAGACTGGGATCCCACTCTTTCGGCCGACCGTAAACCCCTGCTAGATAATGTTGAAATCTCAGAAGGGGAAGATTTACAATTATTGGATAATAAAATCTATTGCGTACATGCCCGTTTCTGTATGGCTAAAGGAACTGTATGGAATTTAGTGGAACAATCACATAACCCGGAAGCACATGACTTAACGATACGGGAAACATTTCATTGTCCCTCGGGACGTCTGAAACTAAAAGATAAAAAAAAAGACGAATTTTTAGAACCCCGTCTGGAACCTTCTCTCAGTTTGATTGAAGATCCCCAAAGGAACTGCAGCGGTCCACTCTGGGTAAAGGGAGGTATTCCCATGGAAGACAGTGAATGCACTCCCTATGAAATACGAAACCGTGTTACTTTGTGCCGCTGCGGAATTTCCCATAATAAACCTTACTGCGACGGCTCTCATATGAAAGCCCGGTTCTGTGATGAGCAACCGGGCATGACAAGCTAATTACTGTATTACCAACTTCCGCTAGCTCCCCCTCCGCCGAAACTCCCTCCGCCAAAACCTCCGAAAGAACCACTTCCTCCGCTGAAAGACCCAAAATTACGCCCCCCACCAAATCCGCCAAAAAAGATAGGAGGAAATCCGTCCTTATCATGTCCACCCGTTGTATATCCTTTACGCCTTTTAAATAAGAAGGGGATTGAGAAAATAAAAACTAAAGGTATTATCAACGGCCAAGCCGCTCCATCTCCTTCTGTCCGTTTCGCATACTGCTCTGCTGTGTATTCTCCCCCCGTCAAATCCATTAATACGTTTGTAGCCTTTTCGACACCAGTATAATAACGCCCATTTTGAAATTCCGGAATCACTTCATTCCGGATAATACGGGAAGCAATGGCATCCGGCACAACTCCCTCCAAGCCATAACCCACCGCTATGGCTACCTGTCCCTTTTCATTTCCCTTTTTGGGCTTAATCAAAATCAATATACCATTATCCTTCCCCTTTTGCCCAATGCCCCATTTCTCTGCCAAACGCTGAGCATAATCATTGGGAGCATAGCCGTCTAATGTAGGCACTGTAGCTATCGCGATCTGAGTGGAAGAGGTATCATTAAAGTTCCGTAATTTCCTTTCCAGAGCAGCTTGCTGCTGCGGTGTAAACAGTTGTGTAAAATCATTTACGATACGTTTCGGATGCATAGGTTCGGGGAAATCCTGAGCCAGCACTCCGACAGCCAACAACAAAAAAACCAATATCAAAAAACGTCTCATAAATTTTTTATTTTTTGAATGATATCTCATCCGGAAGTTCATTTATATCCTCCGTTTGGTAAGGGAAATATGTCTTTAATTGTATACCGATTTCCCGAACAGCATTACAAACTCCTTCACAAATCTGCCCTTTTCTGAAATTTTCTATCATCCGGTTTTTAATTTCATCCCAAAAATTGACAGGAACTTTGGCATTGATCCCCGCATCTCCTAAAATCGCCATTTTTTTATCTTCCAGTGCAATATAAACCAACACTCCGTTCCGCAGCGCCGTTTTATGCATTTTCAACTGAGCAAACGCCTCTGCTGCACAATCCAATACATCCTTTTTGCAATAATTCTCAAAATGAATACGGATTTCCCCGGAAGTGTTCTTCTCCGCTTCCTGAATGGCAGCCACCATGGCGTCTTTTTGTTCCGATGTAAAATGTTTTTCCGGAGATAACATGTTTCAGAAATATTTTAAAATTCAACTTTAGGAGCCGTCTCTGCCCCGGCACTCGCTTCAAAATAAGGTTTGGGCGTAAATCCAAACATACCCGCAATCAGATTTTTAGGAAACTGACGGATATAAGCATTATATGTACGTACCGTATCATTAAATTTACGCCTTTCTACAGCAATACGATTTTCCGTTCCTTCCAACTGCGCCTGCAACTCCAAAAAATTCTGATTCGCTTTTAAATCCGGATAACTCTCCGAAATAGCCATCAATCTTGACAGTGCCGAAGACAATTCCCCCTGAGTACGGTTTAATCGCTGCATAGTAGCTTCATCCAGCTGCTCAAAGTTGATCTGAGTCTGAGTAGCCTTTGCCCGGGCATTTACCACATCCGTCAACGTCTGCTGTTCATGAGACGCATAACCTTTTACAGTATTTACCAGATTGGGGATCAAATCTAAACGCCGCTGATACTGGTTTTCTACATTTGACCATTGCGCCGCAACAGTTTCATTCATTTTTACCATACCGTTATAGCTACCCCGAAACCACAAAAAAATAGCCAGAATAATAACCCCGATTACAATTAATACAATATACCCCTTTTTCATATAGAAAATTTTACTTCATATTATAATTATCTGTATTTATTCAGCAATTTTAATACCATCCGGTATTCTTTTTCAACAAAAATTTTCTACTTACCGAATATATTGTATTTTAACGAATTACAAAAATTAAAGTTTAATTCTGAGCTAAAAAAATTTGTCAAAATGGCAGTGAGCCCGAACAATATTTTTTAATATCCGGGAAAAAACCGTTAAACGATCAGGAAAGTTGAGGATTTGCCAGAACATCTTCCTGTGTATCAAAACCTTCTTTAAATATTTTTTTTAAAGGCATAAAGAATCGCTCAATTAAACGTAAATCATCAGTCACAATATCGGCCTGAGCTTCCATCTCCGGACTAAAAGGCAACTCTTTTTTATAATTGGTATGAAGCCCGTCCGGAAGAAGAATTTCTATCATATAATTATTCTGATTGGGGACCAAAGATATAGAAGAAACTTTCCCATTGACGATGCCAAATTCCTGGTCGGGATAGTTTGTAAACCGGATGATAACCCGCTGTCCGACTTTTACCTTCCCGGACCGCTGAGTCGGCAACATGGCCTTCCCTATCAATTGCTCATTTTTTCCCGGGACGATATTAAAAACAATCTCATTTGCCGTTACATACTGATTGACATGCCGGATCTGCGTAAAAGATACGGTTCCCGAAACAGAAGCTTTTAATACATAGTTTAATTCCCAATTATTAATTTCGTTCAATAATTGCTCCGCAGCAACCGAATAGTTCTGATACAAAACTTTTTCTTTCTCTGCCCGCTGAAGTTCGTAATCCAATATATCTGTCTCCAAATCTCCTATCTGAATTTGCAAATTGTCAATAGAAGCCTTGAGCTGCTCATAAGCCGTTCTTCTTTGTAACAATTGCGTACGGCTCACTTCCAAATCTGCCGCCGCCAGAATTCCTTCCTCAAACAAGATAGAATCCCTTTCGTATTGTTTTTTCCCGATCCGGTATTGTTCCTGCTGTATCTGTTCCTGTCCGATTAAGTTACGGTGATAAATTTCATATTTGCTGATCTGTTTTCTCAGGGAATTTATTTTTTGAGGATAATAATTCAAAACTTTATAGTTTTTATAATCATATAAACTACGCATAAAGCTGGTATATAAAGACTGAGCATTGCCTAATTTCAGTTCTTTTTCAGAATTAAAAAGCAAAAGAGCACTGTCCGGCTGATTTACCACAGGTATCAATGTGTTTCTCAATTGCAATATATCTTCTGTAACCGCTGTATTTTCAATAACAGCCAGATAATCTCCTTTCTCAACCTCCTGCTTGTCTTCTATGTATAAATGTGTCAAATGCCCGTTCGTCCGCGCAATAACCTGTACGGAAGGATTATCACTCGTCAACGTCATAGTAGCAGTAATCGTATCCGGATAACGAAAGAAAAAACTTCCCACCAAAAGGATAATAATAATGACCAAAAATAAAGTTATCCCCCAACGCAATATCCAGTTGGGCATATGTCCCATCACCTCCTGCACTTCTTCACTTCGTAATTCGATTTCCTTTTCTGACATAAAAAAGACAATTAATCATTATTTCCCCAATTCCAACTGATTTTTTACTAACCGATAATAGACTCCTTTCAAACAGGTAAGCTCCTGATGAGTACCTTCTTCCACAATCCCCCCTTTATCTAAAACGACAATTTTATCCGCATTCTGAACTGTAGAAAGCCGGTGAGCAACAATAACCACTGTTTTCCCTTTATAAAATTCATTCAAATGCTCCATAATCTCCCTTTCGTTATTTGCATCTAAAGCATTCGTCGCTTCATCAAAGAAAAGAAATTCCGGATTTTTATATACAGCCCGTGCAATGAGTATACGCTGACGTTGTCCCTGACTGATCCCACTCCCTTCCATACCGATTTTCGTATTATAACCCAATGGCAAAGAATCAATAAACTGATCTATATTAGCAATTTGAGCAGCATTTAATAAACGCTCTTTATCAATAGTTTCTTCCCCTATCGCTATGTTTTCTGCTATGGTTTCCGAAAAAATAAAACCGTCCTGCATTACAGATCCCGTTACACTCCGCCATAAATGAGGATTTATATTTTTCAAATAAACATCTCCCACTTTTATATTCCCTTTATTCGGAGAATAAAAACCCAATAACAACTTAATTAAAGTGGTCTTCCCGCTCCCGCTAGCGCCTACAATAGCCGTTATTTTGTTCCGGGGAATAATTAAATTGACATCGTTGAGCACGTAATCCGAAGAACCATCGTAACTAAAACACAAATTCTCTATTGTAAAAGTATGATTCTGAGGTAAAAACGAGACCTTATCCATAGCAGTCTCTTCTTCGTCTTCTCTCTGATGAATCTCATTCAAACGTTCTAAACTGATTTTAGCATCCTGAAAAGAACGGGCAAAACCGATAAATTGCTCAATGGGAGAATTTAACTGTCCGATAATGTATGTAAGCGACATCATCATACCTAAAGTCATCTCTCCTTGCACTACTGCCCGGGCAGCAATATAAGAAATCAAAATATTAGTTGTCTGATTAAAAAATACAGAACCGACCTGCTGGTATTGCTGCAAAGCCAATCCCTTTACACTTATTTTAAATAGTTTTACCTGAATTCGTTCCCATTTCCATCTCTTCTGCGTTTCACAATTATTGAGCTTGATTTCCTGCATACCCGTTATGATCTGGTATAAAGTACTCTGCTCAGTCGAAGCTTGCGAAAAACGACGTAAATCCAATTCCCTCCTGTATTTCATAAAAGATAATACCCAAATCACATATAAAACATTCCCTAAAAGGAAAAGCCCGAAAATAGACAAATCATAATAAGCCAGCACAAACCCAAATACGATAAAATTGACAAAGGAAAAAAGAGTAGAAATCGAAGACCCTGTCAAAAATGATTCAATCCGGCTATGATCCCCAATGCGCTGCATAATGTCACCAATCATTTTCGTATCGAAAAAATGCAACGGCAAACGCATTAATTTCACTAAAAAATCAGAAATAAGCGAAATATTGATCCGGATATTCATATGAAGCAATAACCAACTCCGGATAAAATCCACCGAAAGCCGGGCAATAAAGATAATCAGCTGAGCAACTAATATAAGAGTGATAAAATTCAGGTTGTTATCCCGGATTCCGACATCCACTAACGACTGCGTAAGGAAAGGAACAACTAATTGTAATATACTCCCGATTACCATCCCCAGGACCAGCTGCACAATAGCTTTTTTATGCGGTGAAAGGTAACGGAAAAAAAAATTTAATTTCTTTTTAGCTTCTTTCCGGTCATCCTCCATTGAATAAAAATCAGGAGTCGGCTCTAATACCAAAGCAACACCTGTATCCTGTCCCCTGTCTCTCGAACTGATCCAGCAACGTTTAAATTCTTCCTCATTGTAAGTTACCGGCTGAGCTCCTGCTGGATCTCCTATCAGTATTTTATATTTATTATGCCGTTCTTTTATCCGATAACATACGACAAAATGTTGTTGATTCCAATGAAGAATACAAGGAAGCGGAAATTCATCCGCCAGCTGTTCAAAAGTAATTTTTACCCCCGTCGTGCGAAATCCTATGGATTCTGCAGCCTCACTAATACCCAATAATGAAACTCCCGAACGAGAAATGAAAGCCTTATCTCTCAGGGTCTGTAAACTGTAAACCCGTCCATAATATTTTGCAATCATCCTTAAACAGGTTGGACCGCAATCCATTCTGTCCAATTGGGTATAAATAGGATAACGCCGCATACATTTATTTATTCAATATATACAAATATAGTTTTTCTTTTTTATTTAATAATATATTTTCATATTTAATTAAACAATACTATCTGTTTAGTATATAGTTAATCAGGAAAAAATAAGTATATGAAAAGATCGAATTGCTATCGGAAAGGAATGAAAAATTACACAAAAGGGCACGTCCCTAATGTGTAAAAAGTTGTTCCGGAACAATGAAATCAATGTATCCCTTTTCAGATCCGTTTTTGATTACGAAAGGAAATGGCAGGTATTGGCTTTTCAGGAATCCGTCCCTGAATATTTTCTTTTCTCTTATTTTTCAGTTTGCCGGATAATTTCAACATTAGCCACTTTTAAACGTGTCGCTAACCAGGATCTGAAACGTTCTTCTTCGACAACCACAGGATTTTTCCGATAGGCCAAAAAGGCAACCGTTAACGTATCACTCTTTTGCAATTCGACCTCTGTCCGTACTAACCGGGATACCGCTATTGAACGGATATAAGGAAATAATATTTTCAATTCCGGAGTAATCACCTGGGCAACAGAATCATATACTGTATACTTCTCTAAACGGGATTTTAAATAAGTGATCTCTTCTGTTTGCTGATGAATTCTTTCCTGATTATGGCGGTAAAAATCCTGTAACACCAAATTATTTAATCCTTCCTTCCCGGTATCTTCTTCTTCTTTTCCGAATCCCTGGGATATATCCAGACGCACATTTTTTAAACCATATTGTTCCATTTTCTGACGCAACATAATGATCGATTCTTCCGGAACTTCCTTTCCTACCAAAGAAACCGAAATTTTACGCTCAGGGGCCTCCGCATCTACATATTTATTGACCACAAATGTATTGGGGAAATTGATTTCATTGCCAATAAAACGGTTGGCACTTGTTTCAAAAATATTTTTCCGGATCATATTATAGGTAATATAAATACTCGGCACCACGGTCAGGAAAAGAATAGTATAAACCAATTGTTGCACTCGTTTCCCTCGTGCTTTATCTACAAAGGTCTTTTTGGAAAAATGCATTAATTTCACACCGAGGGTTGTGGCAAAAGCAATAAAAACGGAATTAATCATGTAAAGATAGAAAGCTCCGAAAAAATAAGTAAAATTACCGCTGGCAATTCCAAAACCTGCTGTACACAAGGGAGGCATCAAAGCAGTGGCAATGGCAACCCCCGGAATCACATTTCCTTTTAAACGCGTACTGGACGCAACAACACCCGCCATCCCTCCAAAGAAAGCAATCAATACATCGTATATCGTAGGGGTCGTCCGGGCTAATAATTCCGAACGGGCTTCATTTAAAGGAGATATCAAAAAATAAAAGGTAGAGGTTAAAATCCCGAAAACGGTAGCTATGGCCAAATTCCGAAAAGCCTTCTTGATTAATTCAAAATCATTGATTCCCAAACCTAAACCGATTCCCATGATAGGTCCCATCAGCGGAGAAATCAACATCGCACCAATAATGACAGCCGTAGAATTGACATTCAGTCCTAATGAAGCAATAAAAATAGCAAAAATCAATACCCATAAATTACTACCACGGAAATTAATGCCTCTGCAAATATTTTCAATGGTCTCTGTTTCACTCTCCCTGTCTTCTGAAGGATCTAAAATCCCTCTCAGATAATTTTTAAATTGAAGAAATAATTCTGAAAAATTCATATCCCTCTCATTTTAATACACCAATTCCTGATTGTTTTCCCTTATTAAGCAATTGCAAAATAACGTATTTTTTTCAGGAAAAACTACCCTTACACCAATCTGTTTAAAAAAATCACAATAAATGTATCCAGATGTTATAAAAATCTTCATCCTAACCCACTTAGCCCCCCTATTTAAAGACCCCAAAAGCTTTCGGCATAAAAATGTCTCCCAAAGTGAATTAAAACTCCGGGAGAACATTTTTTATACAAACATTTAAAAATCACTTTTTACGTTTTATTCCCGATTGTTTTTTCTGTTCCGGCTTACCTTCATTCAGAGAAGAAGGTACGACTCCTATATTTCCGGAAGAACAACCTTTCTGCAAAGTATTTAAATACTGGACAACTGCATATTTAGCAGCCGCTATAGTCTCCCGGTTCACTTTCTGAATAACACTTCCCCGGGCGACATCTTCCGTTGTAATATATCCTTCCATTAATAACAACTGCACAATCATATTGTTAATATTCGTCTCTTCACTATAGCCTTCTGCCTGATACAACAAAGGAACTTTTTCGGCAAATTCCCGGGCAAAATCCCCGTAATTCGGTAAGCTCATCAATTCTTCAAAAGTTTCACTGAAACTACTCAGTTCTATATTCAGATTTGGATTTACCAATAAAGGGCTAAATTCCTGCTTCGGATCTACCGGAATAAAATGTACTAAATTATGCATGTCGACTTTCTGAGTAATATCATCCATACGGCGATAATCCGCCTTCCGCATGTTTTCCAGCTGGTAAATAAAGAAATTATAGCGCCACAATTCAGAACTATTCATTTCTCCATGAAAGATAGAACGGTATTTCTCGTTCAATAAACGTTTTACTTTTATCTTTCCTTCATTGATCTCAGGGCGGGTGACCCGCACTTCCTGAATCATTTTTTTTAATTCCATAGCAGCTTTCTGAGGACCTGTAATCTCCCGTCCTTTTTTACCTATTTCCGTAGAAAGTATTCCACACTGGATATTCCGGGCTCCCCCCTTCCCCTCTGCTCCTCCACGCATCACCCGGACCAGATTCTGTACAGCCGTCAATTGTCCCTCCTCCGCAATAAAAGGCTGGCCTCCCGGAGTACTGGCCAAGGAATCGAATATGGAACTGAACATTTTCCGGTCGATCCACATGTCCTGAACTTCTCCTTCAACAGTATAGGCCTGCACCGCAAAACGGTTGCGGATGATATCAAACGCCACAGAAGCGATTTTATATACAACTCCATCTTTTTTAAACTCTTTACCGGAAAAAATCAGATTCACCACTTCTGTAATATCAATTTTATCCAACAATTTATAAGAAGAAGACAAATAATACTGTTTTTCTATAGCACTGTAATCCCAATCCAGAATATCATCCAAATAATTTCCATGCCGTGCCATTACACTCACAATGTTTTTATCAGCTGTATACCGTTTTAAGGTACGTTGAAAATTCGGTCCATCCTGACTGGTAGCTTTTTCTTTCCGTTCCCCGTGGGAGTCGATATACAACAGAAAGTTCTCCGGGTTATCCACCCGCGTAATCCCGGCTTCATCCTTAGAATAATTGCTGGCACTCAACATGATGTCTATTTTATAAGGCATCGTAATATCGCACATTCCACTGACCGTACTGCGGGAATTCAAATCCTCCACATTACTATCGGCACTGCTCTCAAACAGGTATTTATAATATTTAATATAATCCGGATCGAAGTCCGTCGTCCGAGAAAAATCCCCTACTTCTGTACCGATACCATATAAATTCCCCTGAGCATCCTGAAATTCGTGGAACATATCTCCGGCAATCAGTTTAACAGAACGTACTCCCTGCAGATTATTACGTAACCATTTCAATATAAAAGCAGCTATCATTTCCGACTTTCCTACTCCGCTATCCCCATTGATTTCTATTACAAAAATGCTACCGTCATTCTCTTCCACAGCAAACAAAGAACCGTGACGGGGGTTACCTCCGATTTCCTTGATCTTCTCATTGATCACTGTCAGACGAGGTTTTTTGACATCCCCGAAATAATCCACTTTTTGTTTTAAAGGTGTTACAATGGTCTTGATGTTTCCATACGGCCCTTTGATATCGAAATAACCGATCTGAGGGAAAGAAATCAATTTTTCCGGAGCACCTAAAAAACTAATCACATCCGGTACAAAATTCTGAATATCCTTTAGAGAAATATCTTCCGTATAATTTAAACGGTAATTATCGGTCAGGTATTTCAGATATCCCTTCTGGAAAATTACCAGTTCCTTTACCATGCCGTGTTTAACTACTTTACAACGATAATCGTCAGCATCCATATTGGTAATAAACCGGGCCAACCGGTCAGCAAAGAAAGAGGAATCCGGACGTAAATCCAATAATTTCAGATAATCATTTGTCCCTGCTTCTTCCACAAAATCCTTTACTTTCGATTCCAAACGATCTATTTTATGAAAGGGATATTCGCGCTTCTTGGCATCTGTTACAATACGTGTATGTTCCTGAACCGGTTGTTCAGCAGAAATGACTCCGCATTTTTGCATCAATTCATTAATCCAACTGATTTTTCCCTCTTCATAAGTTTCCAAAACCTTATTTTCCATTTCAAATCCTTTGTAAACGGAAACCCCGTGCTGAACCATTTCATTGACACTGGAATTTTGCTTCCGGAAAGCCGTCTCCACTAAACGGACGATAATATGGGTGTAACGTTTATAATAGTCCGTCCCTTTTGTCCGTTTAATCATGCTGATATAAAACAGGACTACCCGGCGGCTTACCCGGTGAATTTCACTTTCTGCCACTTTGATATCTTTTTTACGCAGGATATATTCGTTGATTTCATTTAACTGTGAAGGCATAATCTCATTTATAAATTCCTCCCGGAACATCCGCAATTCATTATCCTCACAATTTTCAATCTTTTCGCTGAAATATTTCAGTTTACCGATCACTAATTCATAAAACGAATCGTCATTCCGCAAAAGATAGAGATACAGAATTTTATCCGTGACACTCGTACGGGCATCGTTAATTCCCAAAGAAACAGCATCTATAATATAACCGATGGTCTTCTGGGATAAAGTCATTTTTTTGAATTCGGGTAATTCCCGCAATCGGCCGATAAATTCATCCAGCCAGATATTCAGATTCAAATCCTTCAGCTGAATCCCGGTCACCTCTTCAAAAGTCTCACCGGCAACTTT
>JAEXFF010000409.1 GCA_023400335.1 Bacteroidota bacterium | reverse complement strand
GTCCAGGAGAGCATTTAAAGAATCCATCAACTTGTGGATATCGTGGAAATGTAAACCGGTCGTCGGTTCATCAAATACAAATAAGGTAGGTTCGGGATTTTCCCGGCTCAGGTGGTAGGCCAGCTTTACCCGCTGGCTTTCACCTCCGCTCAGCGTACTGGAAGATTGTCCCAGTTTGACATATCCCAGGCCCACGTCTACCAGTCTTTGCAACTTTTCCACAATGCTCCGTTCGCTATGAGAATTTCCGGTAGAAAAGAATTCAACAGCCTGATTAACGGTCATTTCCAGTACCTCAAATATATTTTTTTCCTTGTATTTGACTTCCAGTACATCTTCTTTAAAACGCTGCCCTTTACAATGTTCGCATTCCAGATATACGTCGGCCATAAATTGCATTTCGACTTTGATAATCCCTTCGCCCTGGCATTCTTCACAACGTCCGCCGGGTACATTAAAAGAAAAATGGGAAGGTTTAAAACCCTGTTGTTTCGATAATTTCTGATCTGCAAATATTTTACGGATATCGTCCCAGGCTTTGACATAAGTAACCGGATTGGAACGGGTCGATTTCCCTATTGGATTCTGATCTATAAATTCTACTGCTGACAAAGCTTTTAAATCCCCTAATAATTGATCAAAACTGCCGGTCCGGTCCGAATAATCTCCATAGTATTTTTGTAGGGCCGGGACCAGTATATTCTTGATTAGTGTACTCTTTCCCGACCCGCTAACACCCGTTACTGCAGTCATTACCCCTAAAGGAATGTCCACAGAAATATTCTTCAGATTATTTTCCGTAGCCCCTGTGATCGTAATCTTCCGGGAAAAAGAACGACGTTGTTTAGGGACTTCAATATGCTCTTTGCCATAGATATAACCCGCCGTCAGGGTACGGGCTTTTTTCATATCTTCCATATTTCCCTGAAATACGACTTCTCCGCCAAGTCTGCCGGCATAAGGACCGATGTCTATAATTTCATCTGCAGCCCGGATAATATCTTCATCATGCTCTACCACGATAACCGTATTTCCGAGATCCCTCAATCTTTTCAGGACTTTTATCAGCTGTTCTGTATCCCTGGAATGCAGACCTATACTGGGTTCATCCAGTATATAAAGGGAACCGACCAGTGCAGACCCCAAAGAAGTTGCCAGATTGATGCGCTGGGATTCCCCTCCGGAAAGAGAAGAAGAGAGACGATTTAAGGTCAGATAACCTAATCCGACTTCCTGTAAAAATTCAAGACGGCTGCGAATATCCGGCAATATCCGTTCCGCTACTTTTTGCTGATAATCGGTTAAAGTCAAATGATCGAAAAATTGCTTCAGCTCATCTACAGGCATTTCGACCAGCTCCGGTACGGATTTTCCGTCAATTTTTACATAAGTAGCTTCCGGTTTTAAGCGCGTACCATTACAATCCGGACATTTTGTTTTGCCGGTATACCTGGCAATCATTACCCGGTTCTGAATCTTGTATTTTTTGGATTCCAGATAAGTAAAAAAATCGTAGATTCCGTGAAAATACCGGCAACCGTTCCAAAGCAGTTTTTTCTCCTCTGAAGTTAATTCGTAATAAGGGGTATGTACGGGAAATTTCACATAATGAGCGTTTTGGAGAAGATCCCGCTTCCATTCGCTCATCACTTCCCCGCGCCAGCACATGACGGCATCCTCATACACACTCAGGGCTTTGTTGGGGACAACTAAATCCTCATCTATTCCCAATACTCTGCCATAACCTTCACACTTTGGACAAGCACCTATGGGAGAATTAAAACTAAACATATTGACAGAAGGAATCTGAAACGTCATTCCGTCGGCTTCAAACCGGTTTGAAAAAGACCGCAGTATTCCGTCTATTTCGATAAGACACTCTCCGTTACCTTCATAGAGAGCCGTTTCCACTGACTCAGAAATGCGGGATTGGGTATCCCTTTCCGAATTGATGGAAATCCGGTCTACTACCAGATAAATTTCTTCCTTAGTGTCTAACAGAGAAGGATTATCAATTACATCGTTAATCCGTAAAAACTGATCTCCGCACTTGATTCTGCTAAACCCCTGATTCAACAAGAGAGATAGATTCTCTTTTTCCTGCAGTTTTTCCGGTCGGGCCATAATGATGACAGTTTTCCCCTCGTGTCCCTCCAAAATATAAGTACAAATACTGTCAACCGAATCCCGTTGCACAATTGTACCGGATACCGGAGAAAAAGTTTGCCCCGCCCGTGCATAAAGCAATTTTATATAATCATATATTTCTGTAGAAGTTCCTACTGTAGAACGGGGATTGGAGGTATTTACCTTTTGTTCAATCGCCACAGCTGGTGGAATGCCTTTGATATAATCACATTCCGGTTTATTTAATCTCCCTAAAAACTGTCTTGCATAAGCCGACAGACTCTCAACATATCTTCGTTGGCCTTCCGCATACAATGTATCAAATGCCAGAGATGATTTTCCACTACCCGATACGCCGGTAATCACAATCAATTTATTTAGCTCAATTTTTAAATCGATATTTTTCAGATTATGTACCCGGACTCCCTTCAGCTCTATATATTGTTTTTCCTTTTCCATTTCAATAACCAATCTGTTGCAACACCTTCTTCCTTTTCTTCTTCTGAAAAGGTACATCAGTTTACAAAGATAGTGAAAATTACGGCAATAAAAAAGCATCCTTTGACGGATGCTTTTTGTTTGGATATGTTTGGAAATACGTTTAAGTCTTGTTAATGACTCAATTTAATTATTCAGAAACCACTTCGAATTCAACATTCACTTTCACATCTCTGTGAAGTTTAATAACAGCTGAATAGGTTCCCACTTCTTTGATATCTTTCAGCATGATTTTCTTTCTGTCGATTTCATATCCCTGGGCTTGTAAAGCTTCAGCGATCATGATGCTGTTAACAGAACCGAAAATTTTACCTGTACTACTGGTCTTAGCCCCAATTGTCAATTTCAAAGTTTCGAGTTTCGTAGCCAATTCCTGAGCTTCTGCTCTCAGTTTGGCTTCTTTATGTGCTCTTTGTTTGGTATTCTCAGCTACAATTTTTTTAGCCGATTCGGTTGCTAGGATAGCATATCCCTGGGGGATAAGGTAGTTCCGACCATAACCCGGCTTTACGTTAATTATGTCGTCCTTATGACCTAAGTTTGCTATATCTGTTAATAATATAATCTGCATTTTGTCCTCCTTCCTTAAATTATTTCATCAAATCGGTTACATAAGGCAATAAAGCAAGATGTCTCGCTCTTTTCACTGCGGTAGCCACTTTCCTTTGGTATTTCAGAGAAGTTCCGGTAATTCTTCTGGGAAGGATTTTTCCTTGTTCATTCAAAAATTTTTTCAGGAATTCAGGATCCTTGTAATCGATAAATTTAATTCTGCTCTTTAAAAAACGGCAGTATTTTTTCTTTTTAACTTCTACTGAAGGCGGAGTTAAATATCTGATTTCACTTTCATTCTGTGCCATGGCTTATTTCTCCTCTTTTTTTTCTTGGTTTTTACTTCTTCTCTTTAAAGCATACTCATATGCATACTTGTCTAATCTGAAGGTCAGAAAACGAATAACTCTTTCATCCCGGCGGTAAGCCGTTTCCAGCTTATCTACCAAGGCCCCTTCTGCCTCAAATTGGAGTAAATTATAAAATCCGGTAGTTTTCTTCTGGATCGGATAAGCCAGCTTCCGAAGGCCCCATGCCTCCTCATGTTCAATCGTACCTCCATTTTCCGTAATGGTACTCTTGAACTTTTCTACCGCTTCCTTTATCTGTATTTCAGATAAAACGGGAGTTGTAATGAAAACGGTCTCGTAATGATTCAACATAATTAATTGATTATTAGTACAAAATTATTTTATCGGCGCAAAGATAATGTTTTTGTATGAATTGCAAAAATTATTTTTGATTTATATTCTTTGCACCCCCTCGCCAGGACGACTTCGGGAAGAAATCCGGGACATTCAATGATAGATCCTTCTCCTGTTTAAAGCCTCGTGATATTGACGGGCATATTCGTTATGCTGACGCAAGGTCCTCGAAAAATGATGTTCCCCTGAAAAGTCACTTTTGGCACAGAAAAAAAGATAGTCGTGTTTCTGATAATTGAGTACGGCATCTATGACCTGTATGGAAGGCATACGAACCGGTCCAGGAGGAAGCCCTGTGTATTTATAAGTATTGTATGGAGAATCAATTTCTGTATGTTTTGTCAATATCCTCTGCAAACTAAAATCTCCCCACGCATATTTAAGGGTAGGACAGGCGGCCAGAGGGATATCTTTTTTTATACGGTTGATATAAACGCCGGCGATGACAGGGTATTCCTCCGGTTTTACCGTCTCTTCTTCCACAATGGAAGCCAAAATGATTACTTCTACCGGAGAAAGCCCTGCCTTTTTTGCTTTTTCCTGACGGCTAGAGTTCCAGAATCTTTTATACTCTACGGCCATTTTAGAAATAAAATCAGCAGGAGAAATGTTCCAATATATTTGGTAGGTATTGGGCAGGAACATCGTCCTGAAATTTTCCGGAGTAAATCCAAATTCCTTGGCTATTTCCGGATTTTGAACAGCTTCCAGAAAAACAACCGAATCCATTTCCAATTGACGGTCAACAATACCGGCCAGCTGCTGGAAAGTCCGGACATTATTAAAAGTAAAATTTACGGCTTCCTGATTCCCCGAACGCAATAAATTCACCAGGGCATTGTTGCTCATTCTGTCCCGCAACCGGTATCGTCCGGATTTTATCCGTTCCGGATATTTTTTCCATCCGGCCACCTTGCGAAGAGTATACATATTTTCTATATATCCTTTGCTTTGCAGGATTTCCAACACTGTATCAAAAGAATCTCCTTCCTGAATATAGATAATTCCTTTATCTTTTACCTGCGTATTGGGCCAGTATATAAAATAATAGGCTGTTCCCCAGGCTATACCTGCAAGCACAAACAAGAGGAGTGCAATACGGATTATTTTTTTCATTCTTCGTCCCGGAAATAAAGCTTGTAATAATTCATATCCCGGGCCGTATCGTATCCTTTTTCAATATATTTCCGTTGCCCGTGGATATACACATGAAAATTTTTGTCCAATTTCAGCACATGTCTGAAATATTTTTTCCCGTCTTTTACGGCATAGTCAGATACCGGAAAGGTCTGCTGAAAAGGGATTTCTTTTTCAGTTTCGTATTGTTTTTTAAAGTTTTCAAAGGCATTGATAACTTCCGGCTCTTTTACAACTTCTTCCTTAAAACGGTCCTCAGAGAAAACTTCTGCCTCCTTAAAGAAGTTGAGCGAACGGTTTAGCATATCAATTTGATCAGCACGGGGGACATCGTTTTCATTATTGTAAATATCTTTGACAAAATCTTTACATAAATTCAGGTAATTCGACGTTTGAAAATAACTGTCATTACCGGGTTGTAAGCCCAGAAAATCATTTGTCCAGTAAATAGCTTCCTTGAGATTGGTTTTATCGATTACGGAAACTTTATAGCCAGATTCCGGATGGATATTGAAGATTAAGCAAGCCTTATCCAATTTCCGGATATTAATACCCGATTCGCTTTTCAGCTGATAAGTATTCTGGTTCAGAATGATCTTTAAAAAAGTATCTTTGTTTTCCGACTTAAAAATACCGACAGCATCGCAAAGTCCTTCTTCAATATTACAATTCCGGAAATAAACGATATATAGCTCACCGGATTTGATATTGGGATTGTTAGATTGTTCAAAAAGTTGTTCGGCTATCGCTACGGATTGGGTATAAAATTCCCTGTTATCAGTAAAAATTGTATTTACAGCTGCATATACAGGATTATTTCCCAAATCTTCCCCGTAAGGCAGAAAATTGTAAAAGGCATCCTTTTTAAACGGGGACAGAAAATAGTTTTTTAATAAGCTGATCACATCAGGGTCGTCGGGCAGGAAACAATTGTCTGAAATTGTCAGCTCACCTCCTTCGTATTTATTTCCAACTTTGTGGATCACAATATTTCCGATTTCACTATTATCAAAATTTATCATAGTTTAAAATCTAAAATTAACACCCAGATTCAGGTTTTCTTTAAACTGCATTTTTTTGGAGTAGTTTTCATCGTATACGACATTCGTATATATCGAAGCCCGCATAAAATAGTTTATTTTAAAATCGATCTGCACTTGCCAATTAGCTGTAAAAGCCTGTTGTGAATTGTAATAACTGCTGAATAAGATCAATTCATTCCGGATATCTATTACTTCAAACAAATTGAATTTATTCCGCAATTCCAGCCGGGCACCGGCATCCCCCTTGGATTTTTTCCCCAGGTCTACTCCGTAACGTGTAGGATCTATACCGGAAGTATCCCGTACGTATGTCCATTTTCCGGCAATGGGAGAGAGGTAAAGGGAAAAATTCTCATTGGGTTTGTAATCAAGACCCAAAGAAAGCGTAAAATAGGCCGGACTCATAAAGTTTCCTACCAACGTTTTTTCATTATCAGAATACTCGTAAGAATTGAAAATCATGGTCTGGATATTTAACTGGGTGGTATAATACCAGTTTTTAAAAGCCTGATGTCCTAATTTCGAATTCAATTCCAGTTTTTCTTCATTCTTACGTAAACCCTGATCTCCGCTTTTCAAAAATCCCAGACGGTAATGCATAAAATTTTCCCAGCTGGTTCTGTTTTTATTGTAGTTGACAAAAAAACGGATATTACTGAGGACAGATAAGGAATTCTCACCACCGCTCGACCAATTGGCCAGATAACCTTGTCCCATGGCCAATTCTACTTCAGAATAATAAGTCCAGTAACGACGGTGTAATTTTCCCGGTTTTATCTGGTGAATATCAAAATATTTTTTCCCCATCTGATAATTCAATTCCCGGGGGTTGTTCTCTTTTGTATATATTTTAGCCTGGTAAACATTGTCGTCAACATATACCCGTATATTATTACCGGGAGGTGCAGCTTCTATCCAGGTACCAATCGAGTCTCCGGTTTTATTAATGGCCCAGAAACGATGGAATTCAGTACGCCCGTTATTGATCCAAAACTGCACAGAACTGTCCGCTACATTCAGGACTTCCAGTAATACTGAATCCCGGCTGATGTCTTTTAACCATATATAATTTGAATCGTTACGGACATAATTGGCTAAAGTAGACAAATCAGAATTCATATAAGTATGATAATCCGTCGTCAGTAAATGGGCATGCCTTGTATATAAAGCGACACTGTCAAACATCAGCTTTGTCTGTATTTTATTTAAAGCTTCTTCTTTTTCTCCGGTAGTTTGTATATAATCCCGCAGATAATGGACCATACGCCTCAAGGAATCATTCTCCACATACTGAATCAATGTATTTAAGGCTTTATTTAATTCCTTATCGGCATATTTCTTATTTTCAAGGTATTGAACGGTATAGCGGATTGCCGGATTTTCTATTTCTGCATTTTTCAGTTTCCGTTTTAAATACGACAAATCTTTGGGGAAAAGAGAATGAGGGGACACAAGCGGCTGGAGAGGCAGGGGAATAGGCTGAACCTCCTCAGGGCAAATCAATTGTCCAAAAGTAAGATCTGTACTGAATAATAGCACACACACCATCAATATTGTTCGGATCATAGTAGTAAAGATATTTATATTCAAAGTTTGTTTTCAGCCTTTTAATGCTCATTTAAATGGAGAATTAGGTTCTTTTGCCATATGGGTATAAGCCAGCTTATCCACGAGACGGGGCCACCATTTATTCAGAAAAACAGTTAATTTTCCTTCTACAAAAGTCATGATAATTTCCCTTTTCTTCTTTCGTATCCCTTTAATAATCAATGAAGCACATTTTTCTGCCGACATCATACTCGTTTCATCCCGGGGACTTTCCCCTTGCTGGCAACCCGCTGCATCCAGTGCTGTCGTTCGGATGTTAGTGGCTGTAAACCCGGGAGCTGCCACCAATACATGCAGACCTTTCTTTAAATTTTCAATACGCAGGGTATTTAAAAAACCACGCATGGCAAACTTACTGGCTGAATAGCCGGTCCGTCCGGGTAAACCGATAAACCCTGCAATGGAAATGATTCCCACCAGACTTCCGCGACTCTTTAATAAATGAGGAAGAGCGTATTTACTACAATAAACGGTACCCCAGAAATTAACATCCATCAGGCGGCGAAGTACATCCAGGTCCAAGTCCTCAAACAGAGCCCTCATGGATATACCTGCATTATTCACCAATATATCAATGCCCCCAAATTGCTGATACGCCCGATCAATCAGATTCTTGCAATCTGTTTCCTGCGATACATCCGTCTGTACCGAAATGATTTCAATTCCCTGAGCCCGTAACTCTTGCTCTATAAATGACAATTTATCCATATTCCGGGCGGCCATTACAATCTTGCAACCCTGGGCAGCAAAGCCATATACCAGTGCTTTCCCAATTCCAGACGACGCTCCGGTAACAATAACGATTTTATTCTGCATCTTCGCTATATTTACCTTTTACTATATTTGCGCAAATATAATAAATTCTGGGGTCATCGTTTTTCTAATCTGAAAAATTATAAAAAAATGTTTGTCCTATAATTTATATTATGTAAAGTAATATTGAAAATGAAAAGGAGGGGATATCGTTTCCCCTCCCTGATTTCAGTTTATTCTGCTTGTTGCTGTAAAGCATTTTGCATATCGTCGTATTTTTGCTGATATACAGGATCTGTAGAACGAAGTCTGAAATAAAGTTCTTTCAGAATAGTCATCGTATTTCTTTCTCCCGGTTGTAATTCCAATGCTTTTTCAAAATAAGGGATTACATTGGCGTATGCAGCGTATACTTTTTGAATTTCCCGGTTGTATTCATCGGCATCTTCGATAGCGAACACCTCTTTGTTCAGCTCATTGGCAGCATTTAACTTCAAATTAGCTAAATAATACTGTGAATTGAAATCTTTCGGATCGAGCGATAATGCTTTTTCGTACATGCCTTCAGCTTTTTCCGGCTGTTTCATTTTTTCGTATAAAGTACCTTTTGCCCGGTAATAGGAAGGATTGTTGGGGTCTTGCTTAATGGCTGCATCCAGATAAACTTCAGCTTTTTCCGGTTCTCCGCCCAGTAGATAGTAATTAATTAATTCTACCAATGTAAAGGGATCGTTCGGAGCTATTTCATATCCTTTTTGCAGGTATTGAAGGGCCTCTTCACTCTTACCTTGTTCTTTCAGAACACTGGCTAACATAACGTATGTTTTGGCCGGCTCATAATTGTATTTCAAGGCTTCTTTGTAATAGTTTTCTGCTTCCTGATACAGATTTGCTTTCTGAGCAGCCAGACCGGCATTGAAAATAATAGCAGTATCCACAGCCGGATTATTTATAATCGGGGATTTTTCAATTTCCAATACTTTTTTAAATGCATTTAAGGCGCCCTGAAAATTTTCCGTAGTATAAAATTCTACTCCTCTGTTAGCAAAATCAATCGCCAAATTTTCATATTGCACTTTCAATTTTTTAGGAAATTTCCCTTTTTCGTCCAGTTGCTGAACTTTCTGATAAGCTTCCCAGGCTACCTCCAAAGCGTTTGGATCCAACTTTTTATAGTCAGGCAGAGGGCTTTCATAAATAGCTTGATAAATCTGACCTTTTACGAAATAACTTTTAGGATCATTTACACAATTTTCATGCGTAATCGCCTCATCTATCAGTTTTTTAGCTTCGTCCAATTTCCCGGAACTCAAGTAACTGCTAGCTTGTGCTACTTTTCCTTTCTGTGCATATGTTGCTGTAGCACAAAAAAGTAAAATCATAATAAAAGTTAATTTTCTCATACGTACATGTTTATTTAATTTATATTTCAGTTTCACGTTAAAAACGCGTAATTTGTTTCACAACAGCAATTAAACTTCTGAACCGGACTCTTCTTCACTTGTATTCTCCCCTCCTTCTTTTTCTTCTTCCCTGGAAGCTGAAACTTTTGCTACAGCGGCAATGGCATCGTCGTTTCTGAGATTAATTAATTTTACTCCCTGAGTGTTTCGTCCCATTACCCGCAAAGATGCAACTTCTAATCGAATTGTCAAACCGGATTTCGTAATAATCATCAGATGATCTTCGTCGGTTACGTCGATCAAAGAGATCAATTCACCTGTCTTTTCTGTAAGATTAAGGGTCTTCACTCCCTTTCCTCCCCTGTTTGTAATCCGGTAATCCTCAATATCAGAACGTTTTCCATATCCATTTTCGGAAACGACCAGCACATTGGCTTTTTCCGGTTCTATGCAAATCATTCCTATTACTTCATCATCTTCATTCCCTAAGGTAATTCCTCTCACTCCGGAAGCCGTACGTCCCATCGGACGAACTTTGTTTTCCGGGAAACGGATCGCCTTTCCGGACTTTACGGCCAGCATAATATCCTTTTCTCCATTTGTCAACTTGGCTTCCAACAACTGATCCCCCTCTTTTATGGTGATCGCATTCACCCCGTTCTGCCGCGGACGGGAATACGCTTCCAGGGTTGTCTTCTTAATAATTCCTTTTTTGGAACATAAAACAATATAGTTGCTATTGATATAGTCCGTATCTTTTAAATCCAACAGATTGATATAAGCTTTCACTTTGTCATCCGGCTCTATATTCAGCATATTCTGGATTGCCCGTCCCTTCGATTGTTTGGTTCCTTCCGGAATTTCGTATACTTTCAGCCAGAAACACTTTCCTTTCTCTGTAAAGAAAAGCATAGTGTTGTGCATGGTGGCCATAATCATGTGTTCCAGAAAATCTTCGTCCCGGGTGGCAGAACCTTTAGAACCGACCCCTCCTCTGTTCTGCACTTTATATTCGCTCAGAGGAGTACGTTTTATGTATCCCATATGGGAAATAGTAATTACCATTTCCTCATCTGCATAGAAATCTTCCGGGTTAAATTCTTCCGAAGCATAAACTATATCTGTACGGCGTTCGTCCCCGTACAATTGTTTCATTTCGATCAACTCATTCTTAATGATCTCCATACGTAATTCAACGCTTGCCAGTATCTCTTGCAAATGAGCAATCAGTTTTTCAATTTCTTCGTATTCTGCCCTCAGTTTATCCTGTTCCAGGCCGGTCAGCTGCCTCAGTCGCATATCGACAATAGCAGAAGCTTGTACATCGGTCAGGCTAAAGCGTTCCATTAAGGTATTTCTCGCTTCCTCCGGCGTTTTAGAACCACGGATGATGCGGATCACCTCATCTATATTGTCACAGGCAATAATCAAGCCTTCCAGAATATGAGCCCGTTTTTCTGCCTGTCTCAGTTCAAATTGGGTACGCCGGGTCACCACTTCGTGCCGGTGTCCTACAAAATGGTAAATCAAATCTTTCAGATTCAATAATTTAGGACGTCCGTGCACCAAAACCACATTGTTTACTCCGAAAGAAGTCTGCAAAGCCGTATGTTTCAGTAATGTATTCAATACGACATTGGAAATGGCATCTTTTTTCACGTCAATTACAATCCGCATCCCGTTCCGGTCCGATTCGTCATTGACATTGGAAATACCTTCAATTTTCTTTTCGTTAATGAGATCTGCTATCCGGAGTATCAATTCCAGTTTATTCACCTGGTAAGGAATCTCATGAACGATGATTTTCTCACGTCCTGTGGGCGTCACTTCAATAGAAGTCTTTGCACGAACGATAATTCTTCCTCTTCCGGTACGGTATGATTCTTTCACTCCGTTGTAACCGTATATCGTACCTCCCGTAGGAAAATCCGGAGCCTTGACAATTTTAATCAGTTCTTCGATATCGATATCGTTGTTGTCAATATAGGCACAGATCGCCTCTACCACATCATTGATGTTGTGAGGAGCCATGTTGGTTGCCATTCCGACAGCAATACCCGAAGCTCCGTTGACCAGTAAATTCGGGATTTTGGAAGGCAATACAGTCGGCTCCTTCAAAGATTCATCGAAATTCGGGGCCATATCCACCGTATCCTTATCCAGATCTGCCAGCATTTCCTCAGCGATCTTTTTCATACGGGCTTCTGTATAACGCATGGCAGCCGGACTATCCCCGTCTACAGAACCGAAGTTCCCCTGCCCGTCTACCAAAGGATAACGTAAAGACCACGGTTGTGCCATACGGACCATCGTCATGTATACGGAACTATCTCCATGAGGATGATATTTTCCCATTACTTCTCCTACTATCCTGGCAGATTTTTTATAGGGCTTATTGGAAGTAACCCCTAATTCATTCATTCCATAAAGTACTCTTCTGTGCACAGGCTTCATTCCGTCTCTTACATCAGGCAAGGCACGTGAGACAATCACCGACATTGAATAATCAATGTAGGATGATTTCATTTCTTCCTCTATATTAATCTTAATGATTTTTTCTCCGCCGTTTTCCATCTATTCAAATTTGCAATTAATCGATTATAAAACAATTATTTATCCCTTCATTCAGGTAATTATTGCTAAAATCCCACAAATGTAATAAATTCAATGAGATTTCTGACAAAAAAGACCGTAAACTTTAACCTAATCTCAGAAACTCACTTCCATCATATCATATGCTAAATGTATGTTTTCGGGAATTTCTTTCGTCACCTCTGCAGCTTTTCCCATCTGATGACCGATATGGGTAATCCAGGCTTCCCTGACTTTCAATTTTTGCACGACCTCTATTGCCTGTGCTAACGTAAAATGAGATAAGTGACTTTCTTTTCGCAATGCGTTGATAACCATATATTCCACACCCTTTAACTTTTGCATCGATTCTTCCGGAATAACATTTGCATCTGTAATATAAGCAAAATTTTCAATCCGGAATCCCGTAACCGGTAATTTATGGTGCATCACGATTACCGGTTGTACTTCAATTTCATCGATAAAAAAAGGAGCGCGGTCCATTAACCGTACATTCATTTCCGGTACTCCCGGATACCGGTACTCACTGAAAGCATAAGAATAATCTTTGAAAACAATTTCTTTTGTACGAATGTCAGCATAAATATCTACAGCTCCGTGTTTTACCCAATTGAAAGCCCTGACATCGTCTAATCCGCCAACGTGATCTTTATGGCCGTGTGTCAATAAAATAGCCCGGATATCCTTCACTCCTGCCCTTAACATCTGATATCTGAAATCCGGACCGGCATCGATAATAATTTTTTTACCGTTTATCTCCAGCATAGCCGAACACCTCAATCTTTTATCTTTCGGATCTTCCGATTTACAAACATCACATTCACAAGCAATAACCGGAATACCTTGAGAAGTCCCACTCCCTAATATTGTTAATTTCATAAAATTTTCTGAATCTCAATTCCTTTCACAAAGATAAAAATAATGTGGAAATCTCCTTCTTTAAAGCCACGCAAATTTTGATAAAAAGGATTTAACTTAGCTCTTTTTCTGAAAGAAAAGAAAAACTTCAGGGCTTTTTACTAATTTTGTCCCAAAGAATCAGGTATGGGAAAACTTTATTTATTGCCCAATGTATTAGGGGAAACAGAATTTTCAGCTGTTTTACCTTTAAAAGTAATGGAGGTTTTAAAAAAGCTGAAGGTTTTTGCAACGGAAAACCCTAAAAATACACGCCGTTTATTGAAAAAAATAGACCGGGCTATAGATGTCAGCCAACTTGTTTTTCTGGATTTGAATGAACATTCCACTTCCCGCGAGATTGAATCTTGCCTGGAGTGGCTGGAAAAAGAGGATGTCGGGATTATCTCAGAAGCCGGTTGTCCCGGGATTGCCGATCCGGGGGCAGAATTGGTTGCGCTGGCCCATGCCCGTGCTTATCAAGTTATACCCTTGGTAGGCCCTTCTTCCATATTATTGGCCCTTATGGCATCCGGTTGTAACGGGCAGCATTTTTCTTTTAATGGTTATCTTCCGGTAAAATCCCCCGAACGCACAAAGGCCCTGAAAACTTATGAAAGACAGTCGGCCCAGGAGAACCGGACCCAAATATTCATTGAGACTCCTTACCGGAATCTGAAACTTTTTCAGGAAATACTAACTACCCTTTCCCCTTCTACCCTGTTGTGTATTGCCTGTGATTTAACCACAGAAAATGAATACATAGAAACTCTTCCCGTCAGGTCCTGGCAAGGGAAAATCCCGGATATAAATAAACGCCCTGCCATTTTTATATTATATGTGCCCGAGGGACAGCGAAGAGAAAAAAAAGAGAAATAGGATAAAAGTAATTTCATCGGCAAAAGAAATAAATTTTCGCCTGAGCCATCTTGACAAACGGTTTGCCGTTTCTATGCCGGAATAAGGGATAAATTCGTCATACATATCTTCCTGATCGAAGTTGTCGATCCCTAAAGAAAGTACTTCTATATGCTGTCTTTTCGCCTCATCTACTACCTGTCTTACATGTTCTTTTGCATCTTCTCCTTCATATCCTACAACAGAAGGTGTCCCGTCTGAAATCATCAAAAATAATTTGTGAGGAGCCTCTGTCCGGAATTTCTTCAGACAATAGTCTAAAGCATAACCATCCGCATTGGCATGATTCGCTTCCTGGGAAAATAACTTATGAATTTTAAAAGGAGTTCCCCTTTTGTGGAAACAAGTAATCTCTATTCCTTCCTCATCACAACGATGTCCATATATAGAATAACTGATTCGGTTCGCATATCTTTCGAAAGCCAGTGCTAAAGCCAGAGATAATGTAATTTGCATAGGGATTTTATCTCCTGTAATCATAGAACCGGACAGGTCGAGGAGAATGACAATTTCCAGATAAACCGTAGGTAAAGGCGATTCTTCCCAGAAAACATTTTTATTAAAACGGGACTGATATAATTCTTCTTCATCCAATTCGCCGGCATCCTGTTCGTACAAAATCCGGTATTTATCCGTTTTTGCGGAAAACATAGACAACTGAAGTTGTATGCCTGAGGCCAGTTCACGGGCTTTATTCAGAATAGTTTCCGATATTTCCCCGGATTTGGCTTCGGTTTCCCGGATTTGATGTACAAATGTCCTCTCTGCCGTCTGGGAATGATGGTCTTCCGGATGTCCGGCAGGTAAATACGTATATTGTTTTTCCGGATTAAATGTTTTTTGCATACACCGGATAACAGATTCTGCCAACCGGACCTCCTGATCCGACTTATAGTTTTCCATACCTCTTAGGGTATTTTTCATTTCTTTCAAATAGAAATCTTCGTAATAAATATCCCGGATACCTGTAATACGGGTTAATTCCTCTGCCAGTTCCTCCACTTCCGGAAAAGAAAGAGCAGCGTAATTCCGGATCTTTTTCAGCACGCGCCCGACTTCTTCTATTTTCTTTTCATTTCCCGGGAAAGCGCATATATCTTTTATATAAAAAGGATCTTCCAGTATATGGGGATATAATATAAAGGTAGATATATAATCACACAAAGCTTCTGTACCCTCCGTACCTGCCCCGTCATTTTCCGGATGTATCCCTCCGTAAAAGCCGATGCGTTTTTCAATAGCTTCCCAACCGACTGATGCAAATAAACGGCGGGCAGTATATAAAAAATGGTGATATCCCGGGAAATCGAGTACTAGTCTGGATTCCACCCTTCTGTCTTCAATAAGATGTATAAAACCGCTTAGGGACTTCGGATAAGATTTCTGGCCGGCAGCTTCCCAGTCTCTGCGGGTATACATAGCATGCGCTAATTCATGGATAAAACATCCGAAAAGAGCCTCTGTTTTGATATCCTCAGGGAGATTCAGACGCAACAATTTAATATTAAGTGCGATTTTTGAGGGAGTGGCCGATAGACAAGGGGCCTTATTGGACAATACAATAGAAGGAATTTCTCCCAGTAAATACAAGGCCATCTTTGCACTTACAGCCGTCAGGTCGGAAAGGGATTTAAAGTGAATATTTTTTCCGATCGAGGCGGACGGGATAGGAAAATCTCCCCACCATTCCCGTTCAATGTACTGATCTTCAAATATTCGTTCCAAATAGCCGGAAGTTAAATCGCTCATAACGTCTGCAATAAAGAACGGGCAACGGTTTCTTCTCCGGAAATCAGATAATTCGTAAGAATAACTTCTTCCACAATTTCCTGTAACGTATAGCCCAAAGGAAGATAAGCTGCTGCATCCAAAACCTGGCGGGTAGACAAAGAAACACTCAATACTTCTTTTTCTTCCCCCAGTCTCAAAAGACGGGCCACTTCAGCCAGACGAGAAGCTTCTGAACGGGAAATATTTTTTATTTCATGCATCAGTAAAGCTGTCTCTTCGGCCGGAGAAAGATAATCCAAGCGGGTTTTAACGAAACGGTCCTCAAAAGCCGTATCCAATCGCTGGGCCGACACATAAGCAAAACCTGTATTGCCGGCAGCGGCAAACAAAACCTGTTCACCTTTGTTATATCGTTTCCCGGAGTCTTCATCGTAGAGGTAAGACTGTTGGCGATCCAATACCGTCATCAAAAAATTAGCCGCCACAGCCGGCGTACGCGTAAGTTCATCCAAGAAAATTAATGTAGGCCGGGAAGAAATAAAAGCTTTAAAAAATTCAGATCGTACCGCTTCTGTTTTTCCACTGTCTCCGATAATCAATCCTCCGATAAACATTTTTTTCGGTTTAAAAGCCTGCCCCATATTAAATGCATAATAATCCATTCCCATGGCTTCAGCCAGTTCCCGGGCAACCGAAGATTTGCCACATCCTTTCGGACCTAATAAAAAGGGATATTTTTTTAAATACAAAGTATGACATAAGAATTCCCATTTTTTCAATGGGATATAAAGCCGCCCGGAATGTTTGGGTAAACTGAAAGAAGACGGGGTTGTGAAAGTAAATAAGTCGTTATTTCTGGTAGGAATCATTACTCCATTTTTCTGCAAAGATAATATTCCCCCCGGAATTTACAGTCTCCTGGCATAAAGAGAAAGACAGAAATAAATCATATCCGTATAAAAAATACCCCCCATCCATTTTTAGTGCAATATTCCCGGGAACAGATCAAGACTTTTTCCGGCAAAATAAAAGTACCGGATTCCCTTTCCAGGTCCGTTGACCAATCCTGTTCAAACAAACCCTGATCAGGCATCATCCCTTATTCACTAAAAAGAACAGATGGGGGGGATTTAATTTCCTTTATTTTTTGAAATAGCGGTTATATAAACCTTCAAAACCTTTTCCATGACGGGCTTCATCCTTACACATTTCGTGAACCGTATCGTGTATGGCGTCTAAGTTCAGTTTTTTAGCTAAAGTTGCAATCCGTTTTTTATCTTCACAAGCACCGGCTTCGGCTTCCATTCTTTTTTTCAGGTTTGTCTTGGTATCCCAAACCATTTCACCAAGCAATTCGCAGAATTTAGATGCATGTTCCGCCTCTTCCCAGGCATAACGCTTAAAAGCTTCTGCTACTTCAGGATAACCTTCCCGGTCTGCCTGACGGCTCATAGCCAGATACATACCAACTTCTGTGCATTCTCCGTTAAAATGAGCTTTTAATCCTTCTAATACTTCAGTATCCACGCCTTGTGCAACTCCAATCACGTGCTCATCTACGAACGTAAGAGCCCCTTCCGTCTCTTCCAATTCTTTGAATTTACTTTTCGGAGCCTTACACTGAGGACAAAATTCCGGAGCTTCTTCTCCTTCATACACATAACCACATACAGTACAAATAAATTTTTTCATAACAATTTAATTTTAATAATAGCCTATTCTGTTATTACATTTTTCAGTTCTTTCGCTTTCTGACAATATTTACAATATCCTTTGTAATAGAGACGCATTTCTGTTACAGAAAATTCTTCTTTTCCTTTTGAGATTAATTTATCCAGATCTGCAACCCGGATATCATATATCTTACCACATCCGATACATATAAAATGAGCATGACCGGAGGTGTCAATATCGTAACGCACATTCCGTTCGTCTATTCCCAATATACACAAAACCCCCTGTTCCGCAAATAGTTTTAACGTATTGTATACCGTCGTTTTGGATAAAGTCGGGATACTTCTGAAAAGAGCCCCGTATATTTCGTCTGCAGTCGGATGCGTCCTGTATTTCATCAGGTAATCCAGAATGGCAATCCGCTGCACCGAAGGCTTGATTCCGTATTTTATTAAATAATCCTGGGCTGTAAAGGCTGTATCCATACTTTATTTGTAATCAGTACAAATTTGTTTTCACTACAAAAATACATATTTTTTTTAATTTTTCAAAAAACGGAAGATTTTTATGGACCAATAGACTATTTTATATTTATTTTAAATAAATGGGTTTCTCATACATATCGGTAATATTTTTATATATTTGTCACATGTTTTTCTTAAGCGCATCAACCAACATATTAATCTATTTTCTGGTTCCGGCTTTTTTCGGAATTTTTTTCTGTATTCAGGAAAAGATCGTTCCGTCGGAAGTATTAGTAGCGGACATTAAAGCAACTGAAAAAACGGAAAATGCAAATGAGTGGTATGTTGCCTGTGAAAAAAAAGAAGAAAAAATTGAATATCGGCATTCAGATTTTATCCCGGAGGTAAAACAGTTAATCTATTTCTCTCCTCATTCCCCGGGTATTTTTTCTGATTTTTCCTTTTTAAGGGCTCCTCCTGTTGTCTTTTCGGAAATTACTTTATTTGTATAAAAGTTTACCGTAGAGGCTAAGTGGCTTTAGGTGAAAACTTTTTATAGAAACGGAAGTCTATTTTTCCCCTCATCGGGATTTTTATCTATTTTATTATCATTTTGATTTATGAGTATGCGTTATATATTTATAATTTTATTATGCTGCGCTTACTTTCCGGCATTTACCCAACAATCTGCGCTATTGAGTCCCGATTCAGTATACAGTATTGTCCGGCAGTTGCAGGAAGTAACGGTTACTGCGGAAAAACGGGAACTGTCTCCTTCCGATATTCCGGTCGCCTTAACTGTAATCAATGAGCGGTCTATTCCGGGCGAAAATAATCCTGACTTACGTAATATTTCGGGTATAGTTCCCAATTTTTATATGCAGGAAGGAGGATTAAAACTTTCTACTCCTATGTATATACGTGGAATCGGCACGGTCTCCGGAACCCCTCCTGTAGGCCTTTACGTAGACGGGGTGCCGGTTTTTGACAAAAATGCCTTTGTTTTTGATCTGTACGATATCCAACAGATTGAGGTGCTGAGGGGGCCGCAAACCACCTTATACGGAAGAAATAGTATCAACGGTTTAATCAATATAAATACCCGTCCGGCCGGAAATAAATTTGCCCTGAGGGGAAAAATCGGACTGGCTAGTTATACTTCTCAGCATTACAATCTTATTCTTGACTTGCCGGTAAAGAGTGTTTACAATAAACTCTCTTTCTCCTATAATAAATCCAAAGGTTATTTTAAAAATGCCTTTGAAAACGGAAGGAGATCAAATCCGACAGAATCTTATAATGGACAATACCTGGGTAATATTTATGCTGCCCGGAATTGGAAGATTTCGTTCGGAGCGAATTATGAACATTCTTATGACGGCGGGTATGCTTATTATGCAGTAGATTCCTTGAAAAAAGAGCGGTACAGGGTAAATTATAATACTCCTTCCTCTTACAAGCGGGATTTGCTGACTTCTCATCTGAATTTGAGGAAAAAAGGACAGCATACCGCTTTTAACTGGATGACTTCTTATTCCTGGTCGAAAGACAAGCAAATTTTAGATGCTGATTTTACATATCTGGATGTGTTTGACAATCATAAGAAATCGAAGCAGGATCTGGTTACACAGGAAATAAACCTGCAATCTGTGGCCACGAAACACTGGGATTGGACGATTGGGACATTCGGGTTTTATAAGGATTTGGAAAACAAGTATCTGGCTACTTTCGGGAAAGACAAACATTATCTTTTGCCTATGCCTTTGGATGAAGCAAAGTATTACAATTCGACGGCTACGAAAGGAATAGCCGGTTACGGTCAGATTTCGGTTAAAGAATTATGGCCGGGAATGGTTTTGACGGCAGGATTGCGGTATGACTACGAGAAGGTTAGTTTAAATTACCGGGACAGTTTGTTATTGACCGGTTCCGCCCGGTTTGAGGCCTATCATGTTTCCCGAAAAGACAATGCTTTTTCTGCCTGGTTACCGAAATTTTCTTTTTTACAAAAATGGGGAAAAGGAGTTTCTGTATATGCCAATATAGCAAAAGGATATAAAGCCGGTGGGTACAATATCATCGTAAATGAAATGAGTTCTCAATTTGTGGATCTGGGTTATGACAAAGAAAAGTTGTGGAATTATGAAGTCGGAATGAAGTATTTCAGTCCCGGTCAAAAATTCAACCTGACCACGGCTCTATTTTATATCGATTGGAAGGACCAGCAGATTTTTGTAATGGGAATGATGGGACCTAGTATTAAAAATGCCGGAGATGCGCGAAGTGTCGGAGGAGAAGTGGATTTGCAATGGGAGATTATTCCCCGTTTGACCTATACTTTCTCAGCAGGATATAATCATTCGGAATATTATCACCATCTGACAAAAACCTATGAAGGGAACCGTATTGTTATGTCTCCCGAATTTACGGGTCATATGGGACTCTCCTATCAATTACCCTTACATTGGCTGAGCTTTGAAAATTTTGCAGTTTCCACTACTGTTACCGGTTTCGGAACCCAGTATTTTGACGAAGCCAATTTACTGAAACAATCTCCTTATTTCCTTTGGAATCTGGACCTGCACTTTTCCGGTAAATATGCTGATTTTCATATTTGGGGAAAGAATTTACTGGATAAAGCATTTTTTACATATATGCTCAACAATCCGGTCGGAGAAAAATTACCCCAGTATTACGATATGGGACAATCCGGCTCTCCTGCCCGTTTTGGAGCTTCTGTTTCATTTAAAATCTAACAAGGATAAAAATTTTGTATATGAAAAAGTATGTACTCTTTTCTCTGATTCTGACGCTGACAAGCGTGTTGTATTCCTGTAGTGATAGTGAGGACGAACCCAAACCGTTAATCGGTACCTGGAATTACGGACAACCTCATTTTGAATTCGAATATGCCCAGGATTCTATAGTAATCTCTGCTGGTAAAAGTAAAATGTCAATAGCTGTGGAAGATTTGAAAACAATTTTCCTGAGTATGGCAAAAGAAAAAATGGGAGATTATTTTAAAGGTATCACTTTTGCAGCCGACAATACATTGAAAGTGAATATGAGTTTACAGGACGGAACTCCCGCTACTTTAGGGGCTACTTATAAACTGGATGAACGGTATATAGAAGTAGCTCTCCGTTCAGCAGATTTAGGACAACTGACCGGAGGAACAGTACCGGATATTCCCAAAATCAGTTTTATCTACCAGCTAAATGAAAATGAATTGCTGATGTATTTTGATAAAACCTATTTGAAAAATATGGTAGCTATGATGCAGGACCAGTTGCTTTCCCTGATTTTACCCAACCTCATAGACGGTTTCGACCAATTACCGGATATAGTGAAACAAAGCATTATAGATAGTTTTAAAAGTCAAATTACAACTATTTTCAATAATACCTTAAAACTTGAATTGGGGTTTACCTTGAGTAAATAATATTTGTAAGTCCAGATAAAACCGGGAGATATTAAAAGTTGACTTTAAAATAAATAATTGAATATTAACACATTAATTGGTTTTAAGCATAAGGGCTTTATTCTCTTCTAACCTTAAAAAGCAAGATAGCTCTATTCTTATGTTGACTTTCCTGCAGGTCTGCAACAAGAGTGTATCTGAGCCATTAAAACCAATTAATGTGTTATGGTTAGAACAATTACACAACCGGGTACCAAAAGTAGTAAACGTTTCCAGTGTCATCCCAGAGCTACCCGTGCCGGAGTTGTCTGTTTGGAAGCTGCAGGCTCCTTCACATATTCCGCAAGCAGAACATTATGCTCCAGATTCTCCGGACTGAAACGGGGAATCGTACTGCAGAAATCCGACCCCCCGAAAGTCGTATCCGTACCGTACTGTCAGTATGGCCTTTCCCAGAGGGCTGAACGGCATGAAACCGATATCCAATTCCTCCAGGGCAGGAAGCAATTCCTTTTCCGGATTCCGGTACCACATGGAATATTCACTTTGTACGGCCGTCAGCGGACGAACGGCATGCGCACGCTGTACTGTGGCAGGAGCGGCTTTCGAAAGACCCCAATGCAACACCTTTCCCTCCTTAATAAGTCCGGCAAACGTATCTCCCACTTCCTCAATCGGCGTATTCGGATCAACCCGGTGCTGGTAAAGCAAACCGATATGATCCGTACGTAGTTGTCTGAGCGAACCTTCCACTGCTGTTCAGCCCCGTTTTATTGTTTTTGACCATCCCCATCCGACAGTAAGCAAGATAACAAACAATTGGTAACCATCAGGATTATTTCATTTTCAGTCCGGGAATCAGCGGCATGGCGTCGATCAGTTCAAGGTGTTTCACCATATCGAGTGTTCCCTGTTTATACTTCTGAAAATGCGGAGTTGCGATATGGCTTTTGTAGGCAGCCTCATCCGCATAAATTTCCAGGATAGTTACCTCATTCAGACGCTCTTTTTCAGCTACTGCATAAAGAGCCAATACGCCGGATTCCAACCGCATGGAGGCTTCTATTTCCTCTTTCAGAAAGGCATTGTATTCCGCGAGGTGTGCCGGATCGACGGTGATCTTCGACAAGCGTACCATATTCTTCTCCGGAGCAGGTTGACCAGCCGATTTGATGGCATTTAGTGCCTTCATGGCCGGCGGAAAACCGATATAGGGAAGGCACTGTATCACAGCCGCCGTCAGCGTTTCCTTACTGTTGCCCAGTTTCAGATTACCCAGGGTATGAGAGGAAAGCTGGCTGTCGGCTTCCAGCGTAATCAGAATGCAATAAATCAGCAGCTCACGGGTTTTTACATCCAATCCTCCCCGGGTATAAATATCCCCGAAACAATATTCCGTCAGAAAACGGGATACCTCTTTTCCCATGCCTCCCGGCACATCCGCCATTCTTTTTTCGATTTCATCCCCGTAGAGCGGATGCTGGATAGCGCGGCCTTTTTCTCCGCGGTTTTCCTCCGTAACCGTTCCCTGCGCTTCAAGAGGAAGCAGAATACCTTGTTCTTTAAACACCTCGTTCATCACCACAATAGCGTTCAGTGTTTTTGGGAAACCGATAAAAGGGGCGCATTGATAAATCGCTTCCCGCAGTTCCGTCGGGCTGACACCCACGTGGAGGGCTGCGGCTACATGCGCTTTCAGTTGTGGCAAAGTCTGTATCACAGCCAAGGTCGTACAGGTAATCAGTTCACGGGTTTTATGGTCAAGATCACCGACGGCAAAAACTTCCCCGAAAATGAATTTCTGAAGAATATCCATAAACTCCGGATCAGTACCCTGACCTGTCAATGCCTCACCGTCGAACAAGGCAGTGTACGTTTCTTTACAAAGCTCTATTCTATCCATCTTTTTTACCTCCTCTTTATTTTCTTGTGCCATTACCGGTATACCTCCGAAAATCAGCAGAAAAGCGATAATTAATTTCTTCATACTCTTTTATTTAAAGATTATACACTCTTACCCAGGCGGTAGGCGTCGTCTCCATAGCGGGTACTTCTCACCGATCCCGCCGTCCATACGCCCGGAGCCACCACCGCCCCACAGTCCTTCCAGCCCAGATAACGGGCCAGTGTCCGGTAGTGCAGCAGCATTGGCTCTGCTTCGCTTTCTGCCGTATCGGCATAAGCCATCAGAAAAGCCGTTTTTTTCGGAGCGCCTTTGAC
>JAEXFF010000408.1 GCA_023400335.1 Bacteroidota bacterium | reverse complement strand
TACAACTCTTCCGGCCCCGATGTTCAAATGCCCAACCTCTGAATTTCCCATTTGTCCATCCGGTAAACCGACATTTTCCCCACTGGTGTATAATTTCGCATGCGGATATTTTTCTATCAAAGAATTAATAAACGGAGTCGGAGTACTGTAAATTGCATTGGATGCATCCGGTTTACCAATACCCCAACCATCCAATATCATTAATAATGCTTTTTTCATGTCTTATTTTTTATTTTTTCTATTCTACAATTTCTACATCTTCTCTGCTCTTCAAATCGATGAAACAACAATTAAAGGTACAGATGTGTAAGCGTTCAAATGTGTAAATGTCCCACTATTTTCCTCTACAATTAAATACGTCTTCTTGAAACCGGCACACGAAAGGGCAATCCCGGGCCCTGTTTTAAATCAGGATCCAACGCTTGTCAATCTCTGAATACCCCTACGAGCAGGAATCAGGCATCCTTTATCACCGGACATTCACATTTACGATTTACTTTCCACCTAAAGAGTTACAAAGTTAATGGAATATCCCGATTTCTCCTTCGGGGAAATAATAGATTCTTCACTTTTTTACGAAAACGTTTGCCTGTTATCTTTATTCTTTCTTAAAATTTTAGAGTCAGAACAAAAATTTATCGAATTTCGATAAATAAATATTGTTTTATTTAAACTTTACTTTATATTTGTATCACGAAAGATAAGAAACAATTGAAAGTTATGACATCAAAACGAAAAATAATATTCCGTTTGAATATATTATATGCCATTTTTTTGGGATTAATTATTACGTTTCTCGTCACAAACATTAACAGCAATGATTTTAAAAAAGGTACGGAAGATAAAAATTCTCTTTTGAATACTTATTATAATATTCCGGTCGTTCCCCTCCCTTCTGAATACGACATTCCGATTCAATATAATGCAGACAGCACTTTAAAAATAACAGCCCAGATAACAGCTGCTAACATAAAAATAAATAAGGCTGAAATATCTTCACAAAAGATACAAGTCTGGTCTATTATTCTCCAACTTTTCAGTGGCACTTGTTACATTGCCATTTGTACTATTCTGTTCGTCGTACTTTTTTCTTTACGCAACAGCCTCCGGCACGACAATTTGTTTAACAGGGATAATATCAAACTGATCCGTGCGATCGGAATTTTACTCATCGCTTCCTCTTTGCTCTGTAATTTAGCTTATTATCTGGAGGCTCAATCGCTCTCCGACTTATTGAAAGGAACTTCGCTTTTAACATCTGTCGATATATATGAATTCGGTGATCTTTTTGCCGGTATTCTGATACTGGTAATCGCAGAAATATTTGCAATTGGATATGATTTGTCGGAAGAACAAAAATTAACAATATAAATTATGGCTATTGTAGTAAATATAGATGTGATGATGGCACGCCGTAAAATGTCCCTGAATGAACTCTCTGAAAAAGTAAATATTACGCCGGCAAATCTCTCTATTTTGAAAAATGGGAAAGCAAAAGCCATCCGATTTTCAACCCTGGAAGCAATATGTCGCGTATTACATTGTCAACCGGGCGATATTTTAGAATATGTCCCGGAAGAAAAAGAAATAAATTAACTGATAATTTTTATATAAACTTTAATAATGAGATTATGAAAAAATTTTTAATTCTTATCGCGTTATGCTTGCCTTTTTTAGTACAAGCACAATCCGGAAAAATCGACTTTGTCGAATACAAGTTAGATAACGGATTGCACGTTATTTTACAAGAGGACCACACGACTCCCAATATCGTGATTTCCCTGATGTATCATGTCGGTTCAAAAAATGAAGATCCGAACCTGACAGGATTTGCACATTTCTTTGAACACCTGATGTTTGAGGGTACTGAAAACATCAAAAGGCATGAATATGACAAGTATGTAATGAATGCCGGAGGAAATTTAAATGCCAATACTTTTTTCGACAGAACTTATTACTATGAACTTCTTCCCTCCAATGAACTTGCTTTGGGATTATGGCTGGAGTCAGAGAGACTTCTGCACCCCAATATCGAAGCTATCGGTATTAAAACGCAAAAAGATGTCGTTTGCCAGGAAATGGGACAGAGCCGCGACAATCAGCCTTACGGCCGCTTGCTAACAGAAACCTTGAAAAGAGCTTATAAAGTACACCCTTACCAACACGATGTATTGGGCTCGGAAGAACACATCCGGAACGCTTCAGATCAGGATTTTATTGATTTTCATAAAAAATTCTATATTCCGAATAATGCCGTTCTGACGATCGTCGGAGATTTTAACATGGCAGAGGCTAAAAAACTGATACACGATTATTTCCACGATATCCCTGCAGGGGCTCCAGTGATACACCCACCTATGAACGAACCGGTTCAAACAGCGGAAGTAAGAGATACGGCATACGACAATATTCAGATTCCGGCCATCATTATGGCTTACCATATTCCTGAAATGAAATCCGACGATTTTTACGCTGTTTCAATGCTGAACACATTGTTATCGGAAGGAGAAAGTTCCCGTTTATATTCTACGATCGTAAACGATGAACAACTGGCAATGGAATTGGCTTCCACCCCTCTTCCCCTGGAACATCCGGGATTGTCCGTCATATTAGCTTTACCGAATATGGGGGTTGACTTACAAAAACTCGAAAAAGCCATAGACGTAGAAGTGGAAAAGGTGAAAAAAGAACCGATTTCCGACAAAGAATTCCAAAAACTGAAAAATCAGATTGAAAATGAACTAGTCAGCAATAATTCTACCATCGCCAGCCGGGCAGAAAATCTGGCTACAGCCTATACGTATTATAACAATACCAATCAGATAAATGAAGAACTAGGAAAATATATGGCTGTCACCAAAGAAGACTTGCAAAAAGCAGCCCAAAAATATTTTACCAAAGAAAACCGGGTTGTATTATACTATTTACCAAACAAAAAATAAACTTTCTGAGTTATCCGAAAGAATAGAAAAGAGTTGGAATTAAAATATTGAAAATTAGAATAAGATGAAAAAATATGTTTTTTTACTGATTGCCATTTGTTTTTCTTTGTCAATCACTGCACAGGTTGACCGGAGTAAAGCTCCGGAATCTGGCCCCGCGCCCCGCGTTCATATCGGAGAATATAAAAGTTTTACTTTAGACAACGGCTTGAAAGTACTCGTTGTAGAAAATAATAAAATACCCAAGGTCAATTTCAGCCTGAATATTGTCCGGGATAAAATTCTGGAAAAAGATAAAGCCGGATATTTGAATATTGCCGGAGAATTATGGGGAAAAGGGACAGAAAAAAGAAACCCGAAACAACTAAGCGAAGAAGTAGACTTCATCGGAGCCAACTTATATACATC
>JAEXFF010000407.1 GCA_023400335.1 Bacteroidota bacterium | reverse complement strand
CGGCTGATTTCCGGTAAGGACTGGCTTTTACCGTGACTTGCTCAAGTGCTACCGATAGACTTTCCAGGCCAATTTCAACATTCCTTTCAAAAGCCGTATTAACCATGTATTCCTCCGATAAAACCGGTTTATACCCTATACAACTTATTTCTAAACGGATATAACCGGGAGGAATACTGTCAATTTTAAAATAACCACTTGTATCCGTAGCAGAACCTAAAGTGGAAGAAAATACCTGAACAGTAGCAAAAGGGATACCGGTATTATTTTTTAAATCGTAAATGCGTCCCTTTAATGTCCCTTTCGGCTGAGCAGATGTAGGCAGGTACAGCAAGAGAAAAAAAATGGCTGGTAAAAAGGAAAGGGAAACAAAATTCATATTTAATTAATTAAAAAGCAACCGTATCTGCATCTCGTCGATTTAAATATCCATAAGGATAATATGTTTTTATTCTTTTAGCAAAAATATTAAAATATAGTCATTAAAAAAACAATATAAAGCTGAAAAGCAAATTGTTCGATACTGATAAGCTGAAACAGGAAACAAAAGAAAAATGTTGGAATAATCCGTTTGCACCTTTCCTCAATCAGAATTCTGATAACTAAAAAATAATCCCCGTCGGTAAAATCCTCCGGGGAATTATTTTTGAACATGAGTATTGAACATTAAGAACAAGTATGATACGAATGATAGGCTTGAAAAGATACATTCTAGGGAAATAAATTAAAAAAATTCAGAGAGGATTTGCAATTATTCCAAAAATATCTACCTTTGCAGCCGAGTTCTTTGCTCAGGTGGCGGAATTGGTAGACGCGCTGGACTCAAAATCCAGTGTCCTCAACAGACGTGCGGGTTCGATTCCCGCTCTGAGTACAACTTTTAAGCAACTGTTTCCCTGCAGTTGCTTTTTTTTACACATTAGGGACGTGCCCTAATGTGTAAAAATTCTCTTAAACCCTTGTTACAATTATTTTTTCAAAGCTTTTTAAAGTTTTATCCCTTTCAGTGATTTATAAACTTAGGTTTTCAATCGTATTTTTTACAAAATGTGAGGTGTTCAATTTTTTGCTACTGATAATTTAATCGCTTTGGACTTATTTTTTATCTAAAAATAAACGGAAAAAATAAGCTTACTTTCTTATATAAAATTACTTGGGATTGTAAATTTTACGGACTAATTAGAAAACCTTGCCGGGGGGAAGACGAAACGGACTGCTTGGTTTAGCCGGGCAACATGACTTTGGTAAGTATTTTGGGGGTCAGGGGGACAAAATACGAAAGCTGTTTTGGAGAATCCGGTGAAACTTTTGCAAAATAAACAGGATTTTTACACATTAGGGCACGTCCCTAATGTGTAAAAATGGTTACCAGCGTTTATGGAGGCCGCATTCTTTATGGTCAGGAGATTCCCACCACCATCTGCCTGCCCGTATGTCTTCTCCGGGTTCTATGGCCCGGGTACAGGGTTCGCAGCCAATGCTCGGATAACCTTGCTCGTGTAAGCGGTTATAAGGAATTTGGTATTGGTGGATATAGTCCCATACCTGTTGTTCAGTCCAATTAATTAAGGGATTGAATTTAATCAGCCCGTTCACTTCATCCCATTCTGCCAACTGTAGATTATGGCGGGTAACAGACTGTTCTTTCCTAAGGCCGCAAATCCAGGCTTCCAGTCCCTGAAAAGCTCTTTTGAGAGGCTCCAATTTCCTGATTTTACAGCAGAGTTGCCGTTTTTCTATACTATCGTAAAAGGCATTAATACCGTCACGATTGACCATTTCCTGGACACGCTTATAATCCGGGAAATAGACTTGTATATGAATCGGGTATTTTTTGTTCGTTCTATCCAGTAAACGAAGTGTTTCCGGAAATAAACGCCCGGTATCCAGGGTGAATATTTTAGCTTGGGGAGTTATATCCGCCAGCATTGCTGTAAGGACTTGATCTTCCGGACCAAGGCTGGAAGCCAAAGCAATTTTGTCATTGTAAAAATTTATCAGGAATTGCAATAATTCTTCCGGCTTTGCTGTTGCGAATCGTTCATTTAAAGAAGCTATAAATTTTTGTTTTTCCATTTTCTTATTTTTCTCTTTGAAAAATTCTTTTGAACAGCTCTGTTTCATTGTAAGGAAACAGAGGATCTATCAATCTGATTTAACTAAATGCTCCGCTAAGGTAATTTTTAGTTAATTCATGCTGGGGATGGTTGAACACCTGTTCCGCTTCACCGGCTTCGATAATATCTCCCAGATACATAAAGACGACATAGTCGGCAATACGGAGGGCCTGTCGGAGCGTATGTGTAACGAGGATGATCGAATAGTTTTGTTTTAATTTTACAAAAAGCTCCTCTATCGTTTTACTGGAGAGAGGGTCCAGGGCGCTGGTCGCTTCGTCGGCTAAAATAAATTGGGGTTCTACAGCCAGACTTCGGGCCAGGCAGAGGCGTTGCTGCTGGCCGATGGAAAGTCGGACTGCCGGTGTGTGCAACCGGTCTTTCACTTCTTCCCATAAACCGGCGGCACAGAGGTAATGTTCTACGATCAAATTGAGTTTCCGCCGGTTACGAATGCCGTGAATACGGCAGCCGTAGGCGATATTGTCGTAAATAGACATGGGAAGCGGGCAGGGGCGTTGGGAGATCAGTCCCATTTTCCGTCGGAATGAAGTAATATCTGTTCCGCTGCTAATGATATCTTCTCCGTTTACCAGTACTTTCCCTTCAATCCGGACTCCTTCTACATTGTCGATTAATCGGTTGAACGTTTTCAGTAAAGTCGATTTCCCGCATCCGGAGGGACCGATAATACAGGTGATTTTTTTATCCGGAATACGGACGTTAATATTTTTTAGAATATGTTGATTTTTGATATAAATATTCAGATTTTCTACTGCTATTTCTGAATCTCCTTCGGGGCGGATAAATTTGTAATCGGGGCGGAACAATTTCATTTTCCGGCCTGGTGTTTTTTCTTCTGATTTTTCTATCCGTAATTCTGAAGACGTATTTAAAGCAGATAAAAAATTTTTCATTGCAGTTTATTTTTTGAAAAACGGTTTGTAATAAAGCGTCCTCCTATACTGAGTAGTAATACAATCAGGGTGAGGACCAGTGCTGCGGCATAAGCCCTGTCTTGGACTTCCTTAACCGGGCTACTCAATTGAAAGAAGACAGCTAAGGGTAAAGTTGCTGCGGGTTGGGAAAGAGAAGTCGGAATACTGTCAGTATAGCCGGCAGTAAACATAACAGCCGCTGCGTCTCCTATGGCACGTCCTACGGAAAGCAGGGTGGCCGTTGCAATACCGGGAGCAATTTGCCGGAGAACCACCCTCATGGATTCGTATCGGGTTGCTCCCAGGGAATAAGTCGTATCCAGGATATCCCGGGGAAATTCACGGGCAATTTCATCCATGGAACGGATAAAAATAGGGACAATGAGTAAGGTAATGACAATAATACCTCCTGCCAGGGAAGTACGCAATCCCAGGTAGATCATGATCGTAAACCCAAAAGCCCCGTATACAATAGAAGGGATACCGAAGAGGATGTCATAGGCCAGGCGGGCAATATAAGCGAATTTAGATTTTTTGGTTAAATAAACGTTTAAATAAAATACAACGGGGATACTGATGAGCAGGCCTAATATTGTCGAAGCGCCGACAATGTATAAAGAACCGACAATTGCATTCAGAAAACCTCCTTCCTTTCCGATATAAAAACCTCCACCGGGTAATTTCGTGATCATATCCCAGTTCATCGCTCCCCATCCTTTGGAAGCGATTGTCCATATAATGCTGATTACGAATCCGAAAACGACCAAAGTAGCTACGATCATCAAGAATCTAAAAATCTTTTCTTCAAAAAATTTCATCTTTATCAATTAAACGTTTTTTCCAAGCGATATAAGACAACTCTGGAGATTACATTGAAAAACAAAACAACTACAAATAAAATCAATGCGGCGAACATCAATGCAGCTTCATAGAGGGGAAGCGAGAGCATTTCCCCATAATTATTTGCAATCAATGCCGGAATGGGATAGCAACTGTCCAATAAAGAACGGGGAACTTCCGGTAAATTACCGCATACCATTAAAACTGCTATTGTTTCACCTAAAGCCCGGGAGATCGCCAACACTACCGCTGCCAGAATTCCCGGTAAGGTTTTACGGATCACGACAAATTTTGTCGTTTGCCATTTCGTTGCGCCTAAGGAAAGAGAAGCTTCCCTGAATTCTGCCGGAACGGAAGAAAAAATTTCAATAAAAAGGCTGACGAGCAAAGGTAAAATCATTATTCCCAGTACGATTCCGCCGGCTAATACCGTATAACCCGTAGAAAAATCGACAAAATGAGGTGCCAATTTATTGGAAATCCAGGGTACAATCAGCAATGTGCCCCAAACTCCGTATATGACTGAAGGCAAAGCAGCCAGGATGTCCAAGGCGGGGAAAACATATTTTCGTACGTAAGATTTAGCATATTCGGTAAGAAATACAGCTGTGAGGAGAGCAAAAGGTAATGCCATTGCAACGGCGATTCCCGTTACCCAGACCGTTCCCATAATGAAAGGTAAAAAGCCGAATTGT
>JAEXFF010000391.1 GCA_023400335.1 Bacteroidota bacterium | reverse complement strand
CTGAAACAGGAACATCCGATGATTTTGGGATGGGATGTATCCGGAATAGTTTCAAAAGTAGGGGAGCAGGTTAAAACCTTCCGGGCAGGGGATGCTGTGTTCGGTACAATCCATTTCCCGGGGCCCGGCAGTTCTTACGCGGAATTTGCTGCTGCCCCTGCTGACCAACTTGCTCTCAAACCCGAAAACATATCCCATGCGGAAGCGGCAGCCGCCACCCAATCCCCGCTTACGGCCTGGCAAGCCCTGATAGATACGGGCCACCTGAAAAAGGGAGAGCGGGTTTTGATACACGGAGGAGCCGGGGGAGTGGGAAACTACGCCATACAGATTGCCAAACATTTCGGATGCTACGTCATTACAACCGTATCGGATAGGGATAAAGCATTTGTAAAAGCGCTGGGTGCTGATGAAATCATCAGTTATCAAACCCAGAAGTTTGAAGAAGAAATCAGTGAAGTCGATTTTATACTGGATACCCTAGGAGGAGACAATTTCGTCCGTTCACTGAAAGTATTAAAACCGAAAGGAATGATTGTACTTCTCCCTTCCAACAAAAAAGCAGCAGCCGACAAAGCAGCCGAAACATATCATATCAAAAACTACAAACATATCCTGATGCATTCCAGCGGGAAAGATATGCAGGAAATTGCGGAAATGTTGCGAAAAGGCACCCTAAAAGTATATATAGATAAAACATATTCTTTCAAACAAATCCCTAAAGCCCATGAACAACTGGAAAATGGAAAAGTCAGAGGGAAAATAGTAATTACCCTGAGCTGAATAAAAACAGGGATATATTAAAAAGGGAAACGGTCGGGGAACAGGTTCGGGTTCCGGCATCGGAAAAGCGATAACTTTTCTTTTGGCATAAGGAAGTACACCGACAACTGTCATTTATTATTCAGATGAAGAACAGATCCTAATTATAGCAGACAAGAGAAAACAAAAGGAAGGAAAGCGAAGGTTTATTGCAAAACAGAGCTGACGGGAACGGAGTTAGTAAACCGGAAAGCCTCCGAAAGTCAAATTTCAGACATTCGGAGGCTTTTATAAAAAGAAGAGGATTCTCTTCTAAATTAAATTACCGTTTCACACAACGGATCAGAAGGCCGCTGCCTTTGGCCACATGAGAATAAAAATTTGAATTAATGGCGAGATATAATCGTCCTCCACAATCCAGACTTTCCACTTGCTCTTCACGTGTCCAATATATTCCTAAAGCTCCGCAATAGTTCAAAGCACCTCCCTTAACCTGCAAAAAGCCGGGCAAAGGATAAAAATCATTCGAACCACCCGTCCAATAACGTCCGTTATTGGTAAAAGATCCCCACTCTTCCTTTATTGTCGGGCTGTTCCACCCGCTGGAAGGAGCTACCATATAACCAGCCGGACAAGGATCAAAAATCGTTTTTTCCTGATCATCGGTACCCCACAAACCAGACTCAACTTTAGCAGCTACCAGCCAATCTTCAAAAGAAGAACTGGTTAAAAAATCAGTAGGTCTTTCAACAGCATATTCCATATTTCCAGGAAGTTCTCTAACATTCCGCATAGGATGGTTGTAATTCCATTGGGCAGATCCATCCCCTACTTCATTATTATAACGATTAGCTTCAGGAATATTACTAAAATCAGTTACCATATAGGAAGCCCTGGATGGCAAAAAAGGATCTTTCCGTCCCCACTGATAAAGCAATCCCCGATTACTTGTATTTCCAGGTGTATTATTTAAAGCTCCCAAATTACGATCCATCCAAACCAATCCCTTTCCTTCTGTAGTAGTTATCTCTTCATCTACCACCCAGATATGCCAACTCCACAATATCGTTCCATAGGCATCTTTTACGGCAATCAATGCGTTTCCCTGAACCGAACCTGTAGAAAAGTGAATTTCTCCATCCCGATAAACAGGCTGCCCCATGATGATGTCCCGACTTTTATTTTTATCCGCATCAAAAGTAGCTTCCCATAGCAAATCAGCATAAGCTACATGCTGAATCTCTACTCCATAACGATTAATATAACCGCTCTTGCCATCTGTCGTGCCGTTTCCTTTCACATCTGCCCGAAAACTATAATTTCCACCGGTTTTAGCAATATAACAATTCGCCGTTTCTCCTTCTGACAAATTAATTATTTCTGTAGCATACTGCACCACTGAAATCGAATCTTTTACCATATTTTTCCCATCACTGATGGAAAGCACAATTTGCGAAATCCTTTGCTGAGCGTCCGGATTGGCACTTGCTACAATTGTCAGTTGATTTTCTTCTTCGGTTACAGTTAACCATTCTTCATTTTCAATCTTCATATCTCCCCGATTAGCTACAACAGCTACAACAGCTGTCCCTCCTTCTCCCGGAAATGACACATTCCAGGAAGAAAGCGTAATTCTGGGTGCATTTAAGATGCCTGTATTATCTTCCTCATCGGAACAACTACCGACAAATAAGGGAAGAAAGGCTAACATATATAATAATTTTTTCATCTCTTCTTATTATTTCAAATTAGTAAAAAACTATTTCCATTCGGCTGGAATAGAATCATAATCACTCAGACCCGTACAATTGAAAAAGCATTTGGTCTTAGTTGCCGGCGTTTTAAATCCATTATCAGTGCTCCGTTCATATAAATGAACTTTTATTCCATCCACCAGTGTATAAGGAGACTCTCCCGTTAAAGCCGTACATCCGTTAAAAGCATTAGCAAAACTACTTACTTTTTTACACTGATCAAAAAGACTTACCGGCACACTCTTTAAATTCGTACATCCGCTAAACAATGTAGCAAAACCGG
>JAEXFF010000280.1 GCA_023400335.1 Bacteroidota bacterium | reverse complement strand
GCATAAACAGGGAGAGGAAACAAAACATTCGGAACATTTAAACGACATTTTAAATTGGAGTAAAACATTTTTCCTATCTTTGCGGAAATTTCGCAGAGAGAGGAAAAACTTTAGTATGCCCTCAAGTAAACCGGAGGGGTGCCGGGTTTAAATTCCCTTTGCAAAAAATAAAAAAAGGTATATCATGGAGGAATGTATGGAACATCCGGAAAATTCACCGGAATACGAAGGATTAAAAGTAAATAAAGGGATAGAGCAACCAGATCCGATGAATCCGAACCTGGCAGCCCGTTTAAAAAATATACGTAAAAAAGACCTGAGTATAGACGATTATGTAGAAGGGATATTGAAAGGAAATATCAATATACTCAGTCAGGCCATTACTTTAGTGGAAAGTTCCAGAACGGAACACCAGACAATTGCCCAGGAAGTAATAAAACGCTGCCTTCCTTCTTCCGGGAGTTCGATTCGCATCGGTATTACAGGGGTACCCGGGGCAGGCAAAAGTACGTTTATCGAAAGCTTCGGTAAATTCCTTACCGGTCAGGGGCATAAAATAGCCGTATTGGCAATTGATCCCAGTAGCGAACGTTCAAAAGGAAGTATTTTGGGGGACAAAACCCGTATGGAAGAATTGTCCTGCGATCCGCATGCTTATATCCGTCCTTCCCCTTCAGCCGGTTCCCTGGGAGGAGTAGCCCGGAAAACACGGGAAGCTATGATTTTATGTGAAGTAGCAGGATTTGATATTATTCTAATTGAAACAGTGGGCGTAGGGCAAAGTGAAACAGCTGTTCATTCCATGGTGGATTTTTTCCTGTTAATTCAGATTGCAGGTGCAGGAGACGAACTACAGGGAATAAAGAGAGGTATCATGGAAATGGCAGACGGCATCATCATCAACAAAGCAGACGGAAATAACATCAATAAAGCTCAGCTTGCCAAAGCCCAGTTACAATCAGCCCTTCACCTGTTTCCGCCCCACGAATCCGGGATTGAACCTCAGGTTTTGACTTGTTCTGCCTATGAAAAAACAGGAATCAAAGAAATCTGGGATAACATTCTGAATTATTGCAGCACTACCCAACAAAACGGGTATTTCGACAGAAGGCGGCGGGAACAATCCAAATACTGGATGTATGAAACCATTAACGAACAATTAAAAAATCGTTTTTACAACAGTCAAAAAGAAAACCTCAAAATAGCAGAAGGAAAAGTCCTGAAAAACGAAATGAGCTCGTTCACAGCTGCCTTTGAACTGCTGAAAAAATATTTTTCCAGTTGTCAAAGATAAAACAGAATGGTTTTGCTGGAGATTAAAGGGTTAAGGGGATTAAGGCAGAAGTAAAGTTTAGGCAAGGATCGCCGGGTAAGGGAAACAGTCCCGGATTAATCCTTTAATCAGAACAGAGATTCATTTATCAGCGAAACGTTAATCCGTTTCCGAAAGGAAACATCCATCCGGCACATTTATTTAAAACCGGGAATCTCTTCCAAAAAACAAAAATGCCGTTCTGTATCCGTATAGCCACAAAAATGTATTATTCCATTTGTGATAGCAACATAACGGGCTGCCATTGTCAGGTTATATCCAAATACCTGATCAAATACCTGCTGGGAAAGCGGGACGGAAGCAGCCTTACATTCCACTATCAGATAAGGCATGCCCTGACGGTCGTAACAGATGATGTCAAAACGCTTTTTCAAGCCATAAAGGTCGATTTCTTTCTCGACTGCAATTAAAGCAGGAGGATAATTTTTACAACGAATCAAGTAATGAATAAAATGTTGACGGACCCATTCTTCCGGCGTTAAAAGCACATACTTTTTACGGATTATATCGTATATATACAATCCTTTTTCTTGCTTTTTAACCTTGTATTCAAAAGCCGGTAAAGACAGATGCATATTTTCCACTGCTTTATTTATGCTTATTTATCCTCAACAAACTCGTATCCCCATAGCTCAGGAATCTGAAACTGTTCCGGAGGGCATAATCGTAAATCCGTTTCCAATCTTCTCCCACAGCAGCAGCTACCAACAATAAAAGTGTACTTTGAGGCTGATGGAAATTTGTAAACAAAGCATCGATAACCCGGTAGGAATAACCCGGAACAATGATTATGGTCGTCCGGGCCTTTAAAAGCTCTTCCCGGGTTTCGTCGAACCACCCTTGTAAAGCTTCCATTGCCTGTTGTAATGAATAATGTGCAGGCAAGGTATAAGCTTCCCATTGGGATAAATCATAAAAACAGCTGTCCCCTTGCAGTCTTTTTACTCCCATCCAATAAAGGCTTTCCAGCGTTCTCACGGATGTGGTACCGACAGCGATCACCTCCCCGGTTTTTTGGGCCAGATCGTCAATCAATTGCCTCGATACAATCAAATGTTCCGTATGCATATCGTGCTCCCCGATTCTTTCAGCTTTTACAGGGCGAAAAGTTCCCGCTCCGACATGTAACGTCAATTCCTCAATTTTTACTCCCTTATCTACCAATGCCTTCAAAATTTCCTCCGTAAAATGCAGTCCGGCAGTAGGAGCAGCGACAGATCCTTCTTCCCGGGAATACACCGTCTGATAACGAATCTTATCCGAATCTTCTGAATCCCGGTTTAAATAAGGAGGAATGGGAATCTTTCCGCAAGCTTCCAATACTTCACTGAACGAAAGGTCCCGGTTCCAGGAAAAACGGATTTGTACCTCCCCACCTTTTTGAACTAATTTTTCCGCTGTCAAAATGACCTCCTGTCCTGCATGAAAAAAACGGCAATAAATTTTCCCTTCATGCCATTTTTTCAGATTCCCTACCATGCAAACCCAGGTACAAGTCCTGCGGGCTGCAAAATTCAAAGCGTAATCTGCCGGTTCTGCCGGTTCCAGACAAAACACCTCAATATGTCCACCCGTTTTTTTCTGAAAAAAAATACGGGCAAAAATAACCTTTGTATTATTGAAAATAAGCGTCTGCCCCGGAATCAGTATCTCCTTTACAGCAGCGAAAGCGTTTTCTGTAATCTCCCCCTTTTGATATATCAGCAACTTGGAAGATTCGCGCTGAGGTAAAGGGAATTTAGCAATCCTCTCTTCCGGTAAATCATACGTATAATCTTCTATCTTTATATCCTTGAGACGATCGAGTAAAAGTGTATCCATTCCCATTTTTTTAGAAAAACAAAGGTAATAAAAAGTTCGGATGTTGGAAGACCTCTCTGTTTAAGTGACCTCTATCTCTTTATACCGGACTCGACCTTCCTGAGAGTCCCCGCTAAGCAAATCTTCACTTCCGGGAACCAGCAAAACAGTAATCCCTTCCCACCATGAAACACTCTCCTTTCTTCCATCCCTTTACTTAAACATTTGTACATTTGAACATTTAAACCTTTCTCCACCCAATCCTTTGTTTTCGGATTCCATATTTTTTTTAACTTTGTAAATCCGGAAGGAATGAATTATGAAGACAAAAAAAGAAATAGTGGAAAATTGGTTACCCCGTTATACGGGACGGGAACTAAAAGATTTTCCAAAATACATTTTACTGACAAACTTCGAATATTATCTGGATTTATTTTCGGAAATGTATCATGAACCCATTATTGGTATCGACAAGACGATGCCGAATGTTTCTCATGAAGAAGTCATTTTGATCAATTTTGGTATGGGAAGTGCTAATGCAGCCACCGTTCTGGATTTACTGACAGCCATAGAAGTGGAAGCCACCTTATTTCTGGGGAAATGCGGCGGACTCAAAAATAAAACTTCTGTAGGAGACTATATTCTGCCCATTGCCGCCATCAAAGGAGAAGGTACTTCTGACGACTATATGCCCCATGAAGTCCCCGCATTACCGGCTTTCAGCATACAAAAAACCTGTTCCAAAATCATTGTCAACCACAACCGCTATTATTATACCGGAGTCGTATATACCACCAACCGCAGGGTATGGGAATACGACGACCATTTCAAAGAATACCTGGTAAAAACCCGTGCCATGGCAGTAGATATGGAAACAGCCACAATTTTCACGGTAGGCTTTGCCAACCGTATTCCTACAGGAGCTTTATTGTTGGTCTCCGACCGGCCTATGATTTCAGAGGGGATAAAAACAGCCGAATCAGATAAACACGTGACTCAAAAATTCGTAAAACAACATTTAGAAATCGGTATAGAAACCATGAACAATATCAAAAATAAAGATTATTCTGTCAAACATCTTATATTTTAATACTTATATACCATGAAAATTTTTCCATGTACAAAAAGAAATTCCGGAGGTTATATCTGCAGAATATCTGTTTTCTGTCTTTTATCTGTTTTATCTTTCGGATCCTGTCAAAATAAATCAAAACAGTCCACTGATCCACAGGAAAATACTCAAATCGAATTTGTACAGCCAGCATTCAACTTTGGAAAAATCACTTCAGGCGAAACAGTCACCCACACCTACTATTTTAAAAATACAGGTAATCATCCTCTCATCATCAAAAATATACAAACCAGCTGCGGATGTACAACGGCTGATTATCCGAAAGAGCCGATAGCCCCCGGAAAAGAAGGAAAATTAGAAATAGCTTTTAACTCTTCCGGCAGATACGGTAAACAATACAAAGAAATCCGTATATTTGCAAATGTTCCGGAAAAAGTAATTACCTTAAAATTTACAGCCGATATACAGGACAGCCGTTCCGGACAATGAGAAGATTCCGCAAATAAACCGGAACATATAAGGGAGAAATAGAGATAAATTAAAAACAAAACGATTTGTAATCGAATCATATACAGTAGATTACGATAATTTAAAACAAACCAAGATTATGAACACATTTTTTATGATTGTACTAGAAACACAGCCCCAAGGCAGTGGTTTAATGAGTTTTTTACCCCTGATTTTAATAATCGTAGTATTCTGGCTTTTTATGATCAGACCGCAAATGAAAAGGCAAAAAGAATTGAAAAAGTTCAGAGAGGCTTTGCAAAAGGGAGATAAAATTGTAACAACTGGAGGAATTTACGGAAAAGTTGCTGAAATTCAGGAATATGCTATTATCATGGAAGTAGAAGGCGGAGTCCGTTTGAAAGTAGACAAATCAGCTGTTATTAAAGATATGACAGATGCTACTCCTGCCAAATAAAAGGAGACATTTTTGACATATCTACTCTTCGGATTTATAATTTTGACTTTGAATTTCAGAATCAAAATCGTAAATCCGAGACTTTATTTTGCACATGAAAATGAAATGGTCTTATTTTAAAAACCGGGATATCCGTATCGACCGGAATATCCTCAGTTACACAATATGTGTAATTATTGCAGCTATTTTATGGTTTTTAAATGCGCTGAATAAAGAATACACAAGTGAGATTTCTTATCCTGTCCGCTATACGGACCTTCCGAAAGGGAAATATCTGGTATCCGAATTACCTTCCGATATCACTTTGGAAGTAAAAGCCAAAGGGTTTACACTGGTCGGATACCGTATCAGTACGTCTTTTTTACCCATCAATCTGGACATTAATTCTTACAGCAATTATATGCTGGAAAAAGACAATATCCTGGAATATACTTTAAAACTGAGTACAATTAAAGACAGAATTAATAACCAGCTCAACTCGGATATCAAATTATTAAATATTAAACCAGAAGAAATCTATTTTAAATTTTCCCATGCAGTAACAAAGATGATCCCGGTAAAACCTGTAGTGGATTATTCATTGAAAAAACAACACATACTCAAAGATGAAATTACCGCCGTTCCGGATAGTATCCTGGTCAGCGGTCCTGCTTCCATGATGGATACATTAAGCTATATTCCTACTGAAATATGGAAAGCCGGGGAAATCAGTAAAAATCTTTCCCGTACAATCGATCTCGATTTTCCCCCAAACTTTTCTGCAGAAGAAAAAAGTGTGAAAATAAACATCGAATTAGAACGGTTCACCGAAGCCAAACGCAATATTCCGATTTCTGTTTGGAATTTACCGGATTCACTCAACATTAAATTATTCCCGAACACAGTTGACATTAGCTATGAAATAGGTTTAAGCCGGTATGATAAGGTCACGGATAAAGATTTTGAATTTATCGTAAATTATTCCCAAACTCCAAATTCTTCTTATTTACCGGTAGAAATTGTAAAAATACCCTCATTTATAAAAAATCTGAGTTATACTCCTCAAAAAGTCGAATATATTCTGGAAAAAAAGAATCGCTAATCCGGTTCATTAATTACGGACAATAAATGTTACGAATAGGTATTACAGGAGGTATTGGTTCAGGCAAGACGACCATCGCTTCAATTCTCGGAAATAAGGGTTATCCGGTCTATATAGCCGATACCCGGGCTTCCACTTTAATCAATTCCCATCCCTCTATCCGCAAAGCCCTTACAGACAAATTCGGAGATTCTATTTACGAACAAGGAATATTGAATAAAAAAAAATTCTCCGATATCATCTTTCAGGACAAAAGTGCACTCTCTTTTGTCAATCATATTGTGCATCCCGTCGTATTAGCAGATTTTGCTTCCTGGAGCAAACAACAGCATAAAAAGTTGGTATTTTTCGAATCCGCTATACTTTTTGAAGCGGATTTAATCCCTTATTTCGACATTATTATCTGTATTTATGCCTCTCTGGAAACCCGGATAAAAAGGGTTACCCAACGGGACGGAACTACCCCGGAAAAAGTAATGGAAAGAATAAAAAACCAATGGGAGGACGAAGAAAAATGCCGGCGGTCCGATTATGTCATTTATACCGACCGGAATCTGGATATTACCCGGCAAACAATAGAAATCGTTAAAAGAATAGAATCAAAATACCTCAGATCTCCCGAAAGTATATAACTTTGTAACAAGAAAATCAATAAAACAAACACAATGGCAAAATATGGTAAATGGATTGGCGCAGGATTAGGCTTTGTACTGGGAGGTCCTTTGGGAGCCCTGTTCGGTCTTTTTATGGGATCTGTACTGGATAATGCAAATGTTACAGTACAGAATACAGGCGGACAAACCCCTTATTCTACGGGCAGGGGTGATTTTATGTTCAGTCTGACGGTGTTAGCAACGGCCATCATGAAAGCCGACGGCAAAATTACCCGCAATGAACTGAATTATGTAAAGAGCTTTCTAAAAAACAATTTCGGAGAAGAAGCCACTCTGGAAGCCCTGGGAATGATCAAAAAACTGAGCACCCAGGAGATCCCCTTAGCAGAAGTTTGCCAACAAATCCGCATGAATATGGATCATCCTTCCCGTATTCAGCTTTTGTATTTCCTTTTCGGCTTAGCGCAATCGGACGGTCAGGTCTGCAATAATGAAATCCGTTTATTGGAAAACATTTCATCCTTATTGGGAATCGACCGCACCACGTTTAATTCCCTTAAATCCATGTACTATAACGACCTCGATTCCGCTTATCAAACGCTGGGAATAAATTCAAATGCCACTGACGAGGAAGTGAAAAAGGCATACCGGAAAATGGCTTTTGAAAACCACCCGGATAAGGTTGGACATCTGGGCGAAGATATCCGGAAAGCAGCAGAAGATAAATTTACAATGATTAATCTGGCTTACGAAAAAATCAAAAAACAAAGGGGGCTCAATTAAGTACTTCTCTTTACAACAGGTTTCAAAGAAAAACAGGCACAAGGAATTCCGATAGAAAAAGTAAAATTCAGACTTAAAAATCACGAAACAAATAAATTCTTTCTTATTTTTGCAAACTGTTTTAACAAACGAATAAATTTTGTACCATGATGTTAAAAGAAATTTTATCCATTTCAGGGAAACCGGGACTTTACAAGCTCATCAACAATACTTCTAACGCTATTATTGTAGAATCGCTTCTAGACGGAAAACGTTTTGCAGCTTATTCCAATTCTAAAATCATCGCTTTAGAAGATATTTCCATTTATACAGAAAATGAAGATATGCCTCTTAAAGAAGTATTAAAAAGGATCTTCGAAAAAGAAAACGGAGCCCAAACATTACCCCATAAATCAGATACAGAAAAAATTTTGGCTTACTTCGAAGAAGTCCTGCCTGAATATGATCACGACAGAGTGTATGTATCGGATATGAAAAAAATTATCCAGTGGTACAATCTGTTGGCAGAAAAGAAAATGTTAAATTTTGAAGAAGAAACTCCCAAAGCAGAGTAATATACCCAAGCTGATTACCGATGTATACATAACGGAAGCTTTTTGAAAAATTCCGTTTATTTATACATCGGTTTTTTTTGGAAAGCATAAAACGATAATTTAGAGTCAGGTTTAAAGTTTAAATGTGAAAATGTTCTTATCATCGGTTACCTGGTTTTTCCCGGAAGCTGATGGAAGGAAAAGAGGTCTTCAACACATTCCTGAATCAAAAAATAAAGATCAGACAATCGATTCTTTACCGAAAAAAAGGACGAAATATTTTCAGCATGCGTCCGGAGAAATGAATTCCAGTTTATTATTCAGGATATTTCCGCCTTATGAACGATTATTTCCAGTTTAAAAAATTTACGATCCAACAATCTCAAACGGCTATGAAGGTCGGAACCGACGGAGTATTATTGGGGGCTTGGGCCGAACTGAAAACGGCTTCTTCTATTCTGGATATAGGAACAGGTACAGGACTCATAGCTTTAATGGCAGCTCAGCGCAATCCCCATGCGCATATCGATGCCGTCGAAATCGACCCCCTGGCTTGTCAGCAAGCCATAGAAAATGTCCTGCAAAGTCCCTGGCGGAATAGTGTTTCTATCTTTCACCTTTCTATTTTTGACTTTTTCCCTTCCCGACTTTACGAACACATTCTGTGTAACCCTCCTTTCTTCGTCCGCTCCACCCCTACTCCTTCTCCGAATAGGACTTTGGCCAGACATTGTCAGGATTTTACCCACGAAGATTTACTAAAAGCAGCAGACCGGTTATTACACCCCCAAGGTAAATTCAGTTTAATCCTCCCTTGCCAGGAAGCCGATGCATTAATTTCAAAAGCAGCATCAATGCATTTCCATCTATCACGCATCACCCGGGTACTTCCCACTCCGGCAAAAGCTCCCAAAAGAAAACTCCTTGAATTCAGCCGCACCGGAAAAACAGTTGTAACAAACGATATTCTTCTGGAACTGAGCCGCCACCAATATAGTCCGGAATATACAGAGCTAACCCGTGAATTTTATCTGAACCTGTAAGCTATAAAATTAAAAGTCAACTATCTTTGATTTTAATTAAGTAATTTATATATTTTTACTTCTTACTATCTTAAATATTTAACTTTCCATTAACCTTTTCTTTTATTTCTTTCCTCTATATTTGTTCCTATAAAAACAGTCATCTAACAAAGACGTTTTTTTTTCATAAGTTTGTATGTTTAGGTTAGTAGTTAGTAATTAATAAGAGATCGTTTACGGTCTCTTATTTTTTTTCTATATTTACAGCGTGAAAACGTTATCGTCTAAACACAACAACATTAAATAAAGATAAATAATTATGAAAAAACAAGTAGCATTAGGTATTGACATTGGTGGAACGAATACAACTTTCGGGTTTATCGACAGAGAAGGAAATTATCTTGCAGACGGCAATATTGAAACGCAAAAACACGAAGATATCAACGATTATTTAAAAGAATTATATCTGGAAATAGAAAAAGTTTTAGATCCGTTGCGGGATGAATTAGAGATGGTGGGAATCGGGATCGGTGCTCCGAACGGAAACTACTACAAAGGTTCCATCGAATTTGCTCCCAACCTGAGATGGCACGATGTCATTCCTTTATGCGACATGATGAAAGAATATTACCCGGCTCTTCCCATTTATCTGACTAACGATGCCAATGCAGCGGCCATAGGAGAAATGATTTATGGCGGGACCAAGGGCATGAAAAATTTCATTATGGTTACCTTAGGCACGGGTTTAGGCAGCGGTTTTGTTGCGAACGGAGAATTGATATACGGACATGACGGTTTCGCAGGAGAATTAGGGCATATTATTGTTTCCCCCAACGGCAGGCAATGCGGTTGCGGTCGTCAAGGCTGTCTGGAAACCTATGTTTCTGCCACAGGAGTAAAGAGAACTGCCTATAAAATGATGGCAAAATATAATTATCCAAGTGAATTGCGTACGATACCCTTCAATGAAATGACAGCCAAAATTGTTGCAGAAGCAGCGGAAAAAGGAGATATGATCGCTATCAATACGTTTAAATACACGGGAAAAATGCTGGGAGAAGCATTAGCAAATGCAGTAGCCATTACTAGTCCGGAAGCCATCTTTTTATTCGGCGGATTAGCCAAAGCAGGTGCTCTGCTTTTCGAACCCACCAAAGATCATATGGAAATCAATTTATTGAAAATATTCTCCAATAAAGTTAAAATACTACCTTCCCAACTGGATAAGAATGCGGCCATTTATGGAGCAGCCGCTCTGGTATGGAATGAATTAAAAAAATAACTTCTATAAGGAAGCCGGCGGAAGAATGAACGAAACCGGCTTCCCCTATACTGAATTTCGTTCCTTCCTTTTTTACCCGGACGATTATGCTATCGGTTACTTGTTTTGTTTACAAGCTATTTTAACTGAAAGATATATAAGATGAGAAATTATATTGCTGTTTTTTTCTGTTTTTTCCTTTTCCTTTTCGGGTGTAAGAGCCACGAAAAAGAACTTAAAATCACAGAGTATGTAAACCCCTTTATCGGCACCGGCGGGCATGGGCATTGTTTTCCGGGGGCAGCATACCCTTTTGGGGGAATTCAGTTAAGTCCGGATAATCCCCGCAGCGGCTGGGACTGGAGTTCAGGATATCATTATAGTGACAGCATTATCTCTTCTTTTTCACACACCCATCTGAGCGGCACCGGCATTGGGGATTTACAGGACATCCGTTTTTTACCGGTACTGAATAAACCGGATAGCAACCAAAATACAGTCCGGTACCTTACATCTAATTATGCCCTTTTTTCACATGATAATGAACAGGCAGAACCTGGCTATTACAAAGTAAAATTCGATAACGGTATCATTACAGAATTGTCTGTCACCCCCAGGTGCGGGTTTCATTATTACCAGTATCCGTCGAATACAACCCACGGTATGGTTATTGACTTGACAACAGCCCGCAATTGGGACAAGGCCGTGGAATGCTGTATTAAAAAGGTCAATAACCGGGCTTTGGAAGGTTATCGCAAATCCAAAGGCTGGGCACCGGATCAAAGGGTATATTTTTATATTGAATTCTCTCAGGATGTAGAAGTACTGGCAGGCAAAAACAAATTCGAACCTCTGCAAAACGGACAAAAACTCATCAGCGATTCCTGTTATGTCTGGGTAGATTTCGGCTATAAAACGGATAAAATTCTTTCTAAAATAAGTATTTCTTCTGCTAACTTTGAAGGGGCAGAAGCCAATTTACAGAAAGAATTACCCCATTGGAGTTTCGATAAAGTAAAACGGGATGCCAAACAGGCCTGGAAAAGGGAATTATCGAAAATTAAAGCGGAAGGACCGGACGACTACCAGCTGAGTACTTTTTATACGGCCCTTTATCACGCTTATCTTACGCCCAATTTGTTTTCCGATGTCAATGGTAATTTTAAGGGGCCCGACCGGGAAATCCACAGTGTAGACAACCGGCAAAAACAATATACGGTATTTTCTTTTTGGGATACTTTCCGTGCCGCTCATCCTCTTTTTACGATAACCCAGAAAAAGAGAGTGAGTGATATGGTCAACTCTATTCTAAAACACTACGATGCATATGGATTATTACCGGTATGGGAATTAGCCGGTAATGAGACCAATTGTATGATCGGTTACCATTCTATTCCGGTAATTGCAGAAGCTTATCTGAAAGGGATAAGGGACTTTGATGCTGAAAAAGCTTATGAAGCGATGAAAAAAACAGCCGCTTCAGACCGGGCCGGAATGAAATATTTCCGGGAATTGGGATATATACCTTGTGATAAAGAAAACGAATCGGTATCCAAAACCCTGGAATACGCCTATGATTACTGGTGTATCGCCCAAATGGCCAAAGCCTTGAACAAAGAAGACGATTATCTCTATTTTCTAAGAAAATCCAGAAATTATATTTATTTATTCGATAAATCCACCGGCTTCATGAGAGGCAAAACAGCAGCAGGCCAATGGAAAATACCTTTTTCTCCTCTTTACTCCAATCACCGGGACGACGAATATACAGAAGGGAATGCCTGGCAATATTCCTGGTTTGTCCCCCAGGACATTGAAGGACTCATTGGCCTATACGGGGGTAAAGAAGCATTCTGTATCAAACTGGACAGTTTGTTTACTATCCCTTCCCAACTGGAAGGAGAAAATGCCTCTCCGGATATCAGCGGGCTTATCGGACAATATGCGCAGGGAAATGAACCTTCCCATCATGTAGCTTATCTTTTCAATTACGCAGACCAACCCCATAAAAGCCAATATTACCTGAATAAGATTATGACCGAATTATACAGGGACACTCCCGACGGTTTGTGCGGAAATGAAGATTGCGGGCAAATGTCGGCCTGGTATATTTTTTCTGCTATGGGATTCTATCCTGTCAACCCTGTAGAAGGCAAGTATCAGTTGGGGACCCCTTTATTCCCCAAAGTTACGTTAAAAGTCGGGCCGGAAAAACGCTTTGTTATCACAGCCAATAAAGAAAACGACAAGTTCATTTATTCGGAAAAGGTACTGTTGAATGGCAAAAAACTCGACCGCAGTTGGATAACCCACGAAGAAATCATGGAAGGAGGAGAGTTGGAATTCATCTTGACGGATAAGATTGAAAAAAAGAAAAACTAATATTTAAAAGAAAAAAGAAAATGATCTTTCATTTTCCACTTTCTTCAGGTGCCAGTTAACGAAAATAGGATGAAAAAGAATATAGGAGTAATTTTAGCCGGCGGAAGCGGGAAACGGATGGGGAATATTATTCCGAAACAATTCCTGATCATTGCCGGCAAAACAGTACTCGAGCATACACTGGGCGTTTTCGAAAACCACCCCCTGATCGACGAGATCGCCTTAGTCATTGCCCCTGCTCATACAGAAATGTCAAACAGGATTCTCCAGGACCATCCTTTTAAAAAACTAGTTCATATTTTACACGGGGGACAGGAACGTTATCATTCAACCCTCTCCGCTTTAAAAGCATACGCACAAACAGATTGCAATATATTAATACACGATGCCGTTCGTCCGTTAGTGGACCCAAGGATTATCAGTGATGTCGTCGGTGCTTTGCAGGAGGTAAATGCTGTCAACGTTGCAGTACCTGCAACCGATACGATCATTGAAGTAGACGAAAAACAGGAATATATCGTACAAATTCCGGATCGTTCCCGGTTATTTAATGTCCAGACACCTCAGGGTTTTGACAGGGAAACACTGCAACGGGCTTTTGAAAAAGCTTTAAAAGATCCGCTTTTTCAGACTACGGACGATTGCGGAGTGATAAAAAAATATTTGCCGGAAGAAAAGATCAGACTGGTGCACGGAAATCCCCGGAACATAAAATTGACCTGGCCGGAAGATATCGCTTTTGCGGAAAAATGGCTAAGTATGGATAAAATATAACATTCTGTTATCAATGAAAAAGTTTCTCGGATTTCTATTTCTCTTTTGGTGTACCGTCCCCGTTTTTTCTCAGACGCGCGAATTTCAATATTTCTCTTCCCTTTCCGGTTTTCTATCCTATGGTAAAAATTTACCATTCTGGGCTGTCTCTAACCGCTACGGACTCGTTCCTGACGGTCGCGGAGGATTATTGGAAGCAGGCCTTTTCTCTGATTTTAATCCCAAACATACCTTCCAACTGGCCTATGGTATCTCCGCAGCGGCTTATGTTTCCAATTACGACAATGCTGTTCTGCTGGATCAATTGTATGTCAGCGGGAAATGGAAAAAACTACGGTTGGATTTAGGTATGATTCACAGGGAAATCGAATACAACGGAATTTCCTTTACAAACGGAAATATCATTTATTCCGGCAATGCCCGGACGATGCCGGGATATAATCTGTATTCCGATTACATTACAATCCCCCGGACCAATAAAATTCTTTCTTTTAAATTCAATTGGAGCGACTACCTGATGCCGGACGACCGTTACGTCCGTCATACCCGCTTACACAACAAATCCCTTTTCGTAAAAATCGTCCCTGTTGCCCGTCTGGAAATTATTCTGGGTCTGGAACACTGGGTACAATGGGGCGGAACTTCTTCCCGTTACGGCAAGCAACCTTCTTCTCTGAAAGATTATATCCGGATAGTATGCGGAAAAGAAGGAGGCAAAGGCGCTACTGAGAGTGATATCATAAATGCCCTGGGAAATCATTTGGGACGGGAACACATACGGATCAATTACCGGGGAGATGAATACCTCATTTCTTTCTACCACGACATTCCCTTCGATGACGGTTCCGGAACAGACTTCCGTTCTTTCCCGGATGGAGTATATGCCCTTTATGTGGTCAGTAAAGAAAAAAAACGCTGGATAAGCGATATTATTTACGAGTTCAATTACACGAAATACCAATCCGGCCGCTACCATAACCCGCCGGGACATCCCGAAAAGGTATCGGGAGGGAATGACAATTATTTCAACAATGGCGAATATAAAAGTGGATGGACACTGTATGGAAGGACGATCGGTTCCCCTCTTATAACCCCCTATGCTCCCAATGCCCAAGGCATTACATTAGGGGTCTGTAATAACCGTATCATCGGACACCATATTGGTCTAAGAGGGCAAGCGTGGAAAAAAATTCCCTATAAAATAATGCTGACCTATACCTTAAATTACGGCTTATATATAAAACCACTTCCCCATTCTCCCCAAAAGCAATTCTCTTTTGCTGTGGAAACGGCTCTTCCGCATTTACATAAACTTCCTTTCCAAATTGACATGGGAATATACGGTGATGTAGGAGAATTTTTGCCTAAAAATATCGGTTTCAGCCTAAAATTGAGCCGGAAAGAGATAATTAAACGGAAAAAATAAAACAGACTGTTCCTCTATATCTTTGCCCTTCAAAAGAATCATAAAATCAGATACTGATATTTCTGTCAATCCCGTTTTATAACTAATAATTTTATTATTTTTGTAATAAAATTTTAATCAGGTGTTTGTAATAAAATCCTGAAAGATAAATTTCAATAACATCAAACCATACGGAATAGAACGAATATGACACAGAAAACCACCTATCTCGATAGAAACGAATATAATTATGGGCCAGCTCCGGAAGTAGCTGAAGTATTAAAAAATTTCGATCCCAACAAACTTTGTTTTTATACCCGCATTTACGACGAAGGGAAAAAGAGTATCTTTTCAGACTTTCTTTCTTCTTTGTACCAGATACCGGAAAAACAAATTATCCTGGGTTATGGAGGAGAAGATATCTTAAAACAAGTGGTTCACTGCTTTCTGGCAGGTAAAGAAAAACAAAAAACGCTGTTAATTCCCAAATTCTCCTGGTGGTATTATAAATCTATTGCGGATGAAGTGGAAGGCAGAAGTGTTCTCTATCCTCTCTACGAAGATGGAAATACTTTTAAATACGATTTTAAAGCACTGAAAGAAACTATCGAACGCGAAAAACCGGAAATGGTATTGATCGCTTCTCCCAATAATCCGACGGGGAATGCACTGACAGCAGAGGAACTGGATAAAATCCTCTCTTTTATCGGTAAGGACACAGTAGTTGTCATCGACGAAGCTTATGCCTCTTTTGCCAATAAAGACACGAGTTACATCAAGCCGCTTCTGGAAAAATTCCCGAATGTCTTGATTGTACGGACTCTCTCCAAATTTTACGGCTTACCGGGATTAAGACTGGGATTTGCATTTATGGGAACAGCTTTAAGCCGTTTCTTGAATTATAGTACGAAATATCTGGGTTATAACCGTTTATCGGAAGAGTTGGGAATAGCTGTGTTAAAAGCAACCGATTACTACCAAAAAGTAGCCGACCAAATGGCTTACGACCGGGAAATGTATATACGGGAACTCCGTCCGCTGACGGGATTTAAAGTTTACGATTCCAACGCTAATTTCATGCTTGTCAAATATCCTATTGAATTAAAGGAAAAATTACAGACGGCACTGAAAGCCAAAGGATATCTGATTAAATTCATGAACGAACCCGATATCAATACCCATATGCGTATTACCTTGGGTACACATCCTCAAAATTGTATGGTTGTCGAAACCATTAAAGAAGTTGCAGGAGCATGAAAGCTGTAATACTGGCCGCAGGCATCGCTTCCCGCCTGCGTCCTCTCACCGACCATACGCCCAAATGTCTGCTGGAAATCGGAGGAAAAAGTCTGCTGGAAAGGGCAATACAAGGATTATTGGCCAATAATATCCGGGAACTGATTTTGGTAACCGGATATCTACAGGAGCAAATCGTAACTTTTATCCAAAAAAAATTTCCGGAACTGGAGGTAAAATTTATCCACAATGAAAAATACGCCTCCACGAACAATATCTATTCGCTCTGGTTGGTGAAAAACAGTATAAAAGAAGAAAATATCGTACTCCTCGACAGTGATATTCTGTTTGATCCGGGTTTGGTGAAAGCCGTGATTGATTCCCCTTATCCGGATACATTGGCCCTGAATTCACATCCGCTTTGTGAAGAGGAAATGAAAGTCATTGCCGATTCAACGGGAAAAGTCACCGAAATCAGTAAAACCTGTCCTCCCGCCCAGGCCATAGGTGAATCCATCGGAATAGAAAAAATATCCAATGCTTACCTGAAACTTTTATTTCAGGAGCTGGATCAAATGATCGTGGATGAAAAGTTAGGGAATGTATTTTATGAAGCAGCATTCCAGCGTTTGATAGCAAAGGGAAAGAGTTTTCACATCGTCGATACTTCAGCCCTGTTCTCTATGGAATTGGATACACAGGAAGACTTTCAGGCAGCTACAGAAAAATTACCCGCTAATTTATTGTAAATATGGGGAATAAATACGATATCAGAGCACTACAATTAAAAGTACTGGACATTCTCCTGGCAGTAGATAAAGTGTGCCGGGAACACCAGCTGCGGTATTACATCATGGCCGGTACTCTGATCGGAGCCGTCAGGCACAAAGGTTTCATTCCCTGGGACGACGATTTGGATATTGGAATGCCCCGTAAGGATTACGAAATTTTTATGGAGAAATCGAAAACACTATTGCCGGATTATTTAGAAGCAATCTACTGGAAAAACGATCCGGATTATCCTCTCTCCTTTGCCAAAATACAGGATGCCCGAACAACTTTAATTGAAAGAAAACACTTGAAATACAAAGGCGGTATTTATATCGACGTATTTCCCTTAGACGGAGCACCCGGCGGAAAATTAACCCGGCTCTGGCATTTCGGGAAATTTGCTTTCTACAATAAGACCCTATACTTCCTTTTCCGCGATCCTTACAAGCACGGTAGAGGAATCAGTTCCTGGCCCTGCCGTATAGCCCGGACTTTATTTACCCGTCAGGGCGTTCAGTCAAAACTGGAAAAACTGATGAGGAAATATGATTTTGATGCATCCCCCTGGGTTTGCGATTACGATGACGGCCGGAAGGGTATTCTTCCCCATGCTGTTATAGGTAATCCTACTCTCATTTCTTTCGAAGGAAAAGAAGTATTCGGCTTGGAAAATTACCATGCCTACCTGAGTAATAAATATGGAGACTATATGCAAATTCCGCCGGCCGAAAAGCAAAGGCAGCATAATTTCTATTTTCTGGATCTTGATAAACCCTACCGGGAATAGATAAACCGGTAAAGCCGGCAGAATTTAAGCGGCATGCAAAACATTAAAAGTTAATTCACTCAATTACCTTCCGTATGAAAATAGGATACGATGCTAAAAGAC
>JAEXFF010000229.1 GCA_023400335.1 Bacteroidota bacterium | reverse complement strand
TCATAAACCCCAGCACTTTATCCCGGTACCATTTCGGCCGGTGAGGGATCATCTCTTCGATATACGCATTGGTATCCCGTGTATGTTCTTCAAAAAGATTTTCCATCGTCCAAACGACACAGGCTACGATATAAAACAACACACTTTCAACCGAAATCTTATTAAAATGCTCGGCAAAATCATCGCCAGGCGTAAATCCATATACTTTAGCGGCTTCTTCATTCCGCATAAATTCCTTGACAATACTGTCTTTTATGTCTGCAATTTTCTTCATTAGATCAACTTACAATAAAATCCACTTCTATACCCATAAAACCAATTCCTCCATACGGTATCGTCTTCTGATCCTCCGGAGAAATAGCTGTAGCAGGCTGCAGTTTCTTCACTTTATAACGGGAAAGGACCAGCTGATCGGCTACAGCCACCGTTTCAAGTACACGATCCGTCGCAAGGGGTTCGGATAAGCCAAGGTCATTTTTAACCGATAATGCGAAAGCTGCCTCCAGGCTACCGCTTGTTTGTATGGCAATGTCCAGAAGACTTTGCCTCTCTGCCGGTGTTATTTTCATTATTCTATTGAAATTTGGTTATCTTCTATTTTAACCTGAGAGACAGGAATCCCGCAGGCCAAAAGCATTTCTTTTGCATTCTCACACCAGAGTGGGTCTGTATTGCCGTTGACCAGTTTAAAAACTTCTGCCCCAATCAGGGGATATTCTTTAAGTTCCCCGCGGGCGGCCCGAAGTATACACTCCGCCACCTGCTCCGTCGTATCCCCCAGCTGCAAAGAACCGTTACGAATTTGTAAATCCTCTGTGTCTGAATCGATCAATATTCCTTTCATTATCAATGTACTACATTTTTATCTAAAAATTTATCGGCTTCTAAGGTCGAAACAGGACTCACTAAATTAGGCGTAGTTGTAGGACCTTCTGAAGTAGTATGTGTATGACTATTAAAAGCATTTATCAAATTATTTATTTTCGGAATAAAATCCTCAGCCTTTAACAGTCGTCCGTACTTTCCTCCGTTAATATTTACCTTTTCCGAATTTATAGTTACAGTTTTGTCTTTGACAGCTATCTCCACCTGATCTTCGGTCCAGAGCGTACTCGTCTCACCGATTTTCAACCGGACTTTATCGATTTTCTCGTATACAATTACGACGCCGACAGAGGGATTGATAAAAGCAACCACAACATAACTTCCCATTGCCGGAAACAGTACCACTCCTTCTGCACTTTTCTGGTTCGCCTGCAAATTCACTCCCAGCAAAGGAGCACTTCCATCCAGAGGAGAACAGTCTATCGTTCGGTTTTCTTCGTCTACCGCATCCACTTTACACACTTTACAATAAAGTTCCAAACCCGATATGGCTATCTTTCGTATTGCTTCCTGTATAGTCATTCTGCTATTCTTTTTCCCAAAGTAATTTCCTGACGAAATCCTTCGGATGAATATCTGATAATATTTTTTTGTAACTGATAGATCCCCCGGGATTCCCCCTCTATCCGCATCCCGATATAATCTAGTTTCTCTGCCAATTTCCCGCCGAAAGTCGTAAAGGAACCCGATAAGCCTGCCCGCCGGAGCCGTTTCAGCTCCTGTTCCGCCCAAGCCCGGAGTTCTTCCTCCTTTTTGTCATAAGTATGCAGGGTTCGCACTTCTCCATCTTCATCCCCTACTTCTATCTCTATTTTTTCGTTATCCGGCAATAAGGAGATAGCCCGGACTTTTATTTTAAACTCTTCTTCCTTCTGCTCCTTCAATTCGGTGTCCTCGATAATATTCAAGCCGGTAGCAAATATGTACTTGTGAATATCTTCCGGATCAAACAACACCCCACAATACAATACGGGCTCTTCTTCCAGACGGATAAACGAACGGACGCCCGCTACCTCTTTCAAATTTCCGAGTAAGCCGCTCACCGTATCCGCTGTCACCCGATAAGGACCGATATGCTGCTCTCCACACACCTTATAGGGAATCTTCAGCTCCTGATCTTTCAGTATCTGATCGAGAGTGGCAGATTTATAAGCAAGTTTACGGGTCTCCTGCTGCTTCAGCTTAAAAAGATAATCTTCACAATTTATGGTAAAAGGAGCCTTGAATCCCATAGAAGTAATATATCCCTGAAAAGCCAGTTGTAAATTACCGTTATAGCCCAAAAATACTTTGATCTCATCTCCCCGCTTCAGAGGAACGGCATTTTCTCCCAGCCAGAGGATTTTCTTCGGTAATTTCAATTCACAGGTATCCGTCAGGGTATCTGTATCCCGAGTGATTTCGATGGAATTCACTTTATCGAAAACCCAATTTTTGGCACTTGTTATTTCTATTTTTGCAGTTAACCTGAACACGATTTAATTATAATTTAAAGAGAGATTAATACTCGGTACTTTCAATTACATAATCCTTGTCCGAAGAAGCTTTTATTTCTATCAACTGACGATTGGAAGCAGTATCCTGATGAATGGAGAAACTGGTAATGACAATCCGGTGGATATTAAAAATAGCGAAAAAGGTACTCCATACTTCGAGCGAGCTGTTTTCTTCCAGAAATCTCCTTATCTGGTTAAGCCCTTCGCTGGGATATTCATCTACAACCTGCCCGTCCCTTACGGCAACAATACCGGCATTAATCGTGATGATGTAATCCCCGTTACAGATATATTCTTTTATCGTACCATCCAAACCGACAAGAGAGGTAGAAACAATGCGTTTTTCCCGGGATATCGATACCGTGGCATCATTTATCTCCAGTCTTTCATTGTCCTCCTTCCGCAAAATTAATCTCGTCAATACATATCTTCCTTCCCAATAGCTCTGATCGGTAACGGGAAGTGTCAAATTCATCGACCCGGATTCGCCGTCCCGGTTTTGCGTTCCCTCTTCCGCATCAGCGAAAGAAGGAGATTTCAGCTGAACCCGTTTTATACTTCTGCGAGGAGCCGTATTTGCTGCTACAAACTCAAAAGTTATAGGTTTTAAATTCTTCATTACACTGCATAATTAACGTCGTTTACCGCTCTGATCAAAGCTTCTGTCACCATATCCTTCACACGCCCCATATCCTGCTGCATATTTGTCGTATGAATCTCGAACGTATCGATCAGCTTTTCAATGGAAACATTTACATTCCTGATTTTATCGACATGCTCTGTCACCTCTCCCATATCCGATAAGCCATCGGATATGGCACCGCCTCCCGAAGCGGAAGAAACGGAGGAGGAATCTTTTCTTTCCGATCCTTCTTCCTGCGCTTTGCTCTTTTCCATTTCCTCATCATAGGCTTTCTCATAAGACTCGCCGATACGATCTCCGTAGGTTGTAAAACCGCCCTTAAAATTATTGATCGCTTCTTTGACTCCCGAAAAATTAAAAGTGAGTACAGCATAGACCAGATCGCCGATAGAGGAAAACACATTTTTGGCCAGTTCCCATATTCCCCCGAAGGCGGCCCCGAAGGCGGCCAGCAAGCCTTTGAGAACAGCACGGAATTTAGCCGAAGTATTCCAGAAATAGGTTCCCAGCGCCACAATAGCGCTGATTGCCGCAACGACCCAACCCGCAACGGGAATACTCATAATGGCTACTCCCACAGCGCGGCAAGCAGATATACCCACCGTTTTAAACACAGTAAAAACTTTCGCCAGATTAAGCGTAGATAACGCAGACAGGATTTTTTGAAGACCTTTGAATACATTTATAATTCCGGATTTAGAAAAAAATGAAAAAATTTTCCTGAGATCCAATACCAGGTTGATAAAATTAGTAAGGGGAGAGAGGGCTTGCGACAAGGTTTCTATCCAAATTCCGAATCCTCCGATACTATTAAATAAAGAAATTTTGAAGTCGTCGAACTGAGTCTGTACCCTGGCTTTCTTTTCACTATAGGAATCCATAACGATCCGGGCCTGCTCAAAAGCTGTATTTGTATCGCTTATGGCTTCCGTATACTGCTTTAACTCAGCTGTGTTTTCCACTAATGTTACTGCTATCCGACCGTTTTCCTCCCCAAATAGCTTTGTAAAAAGAGCGGAATCGTTCAAAAGTGGTTTCAGAGGACTCAGCCGTTCTGCCATAGAAAGCGATTTTTCAGTCAGTATATCGGTATTTATGCCCATAGATTTTAATTCCTGCTGTAAACCGGAAGGTAAAAACTGTATATCCGATAAGGCATTCATAATATTTGCCAGGGCTTTTCCTCCCTCAGCACCTTTTTCTCCCGCTTTGTCCAGGATCTGTATAGCCGCATTGGTTTCTTCAAAAGAGATCCCAGCTGATTTCGCTGCATGCCCGCATTGTTCCAAAGCCAAACTTATCGCCGAAAGCTTTCCACTTCCTTTCTGTCCGGCTGCAGCCAGCACATTCATTCTCTTGGTCATTTCTTCTGATGCCTGCAAAGGATCGGCCAGCGACACTTCATAATGCGTCATCGCATTTATCAACAATTGCGTTGCCTCCGGTACGTTGCCTCCCATCGTCTTACTCAGCGTAAAAATAGCATCCCCCATTCCTTTCAAGGCCAGAGGAGACTGAGCCAGCTGAGGATTTAACTGCGTGAGCAAAACCTTATAGGTTTCCACACTCTGCACGGCTGAAACGCCGAAAGTCCTGGCAGATTCCCGGGCATATTTTTCCATCGTCTGAAGTCCTTCTCCCGTTTCTCCGGAAAGAGCCGAAAGTTCAGCCATAGACGTGTTGAAAGCAATCCCGGGAGCCAGCACTTTTTCGAAAGTTTGGGAAAAATCGTCTACAAAACCCCGGATCTCATTCAATGCAGCCATTTTACTCCCGAAGCTTTCCCAGGTCCGGGTAGTTTCTTTTACCGAATGATGGAGATGGTTGATGTCCCCGGTAATCCGGGATACTGCAGTCAGCGCATTCCCGTTGATATTAAAAGAATAATTTGAAGTGGAATCACTCATTGTCTGATGTCTCGAAAAGTTTTGTCAATACTTTAGCCAGGTTGACCAGCCTTCTGTTTTCGATCCAAACGGCCTCCGTAAACCGCTCCGCCCATTCCTCTTCAGAAAGCCGGTAAGGATCAAGTCTGAAATTTGCTCGTATGAGGGCACACCCTTTAGCTATATACTGCTCCTCATCCCTGATGTTTAACTGGTGTGCCTCTACAAGTTTTTTAAGGTGCCCATCACCCGGTTGAACATTTCTCCCAATTGCTTAATGGCAGCCATCCGGACCAGGGTATCGGTTTTTATAACCAGCTCACCTCCCAGCCAACAATTCTCGAACATAATTGTCGTACTCTTTATTTCATCTGTTTTGGCAATCTTATTGACAGCCGACAGGGTCTCCAGATTGGGACGACGGAAATAACCGATATAGAGTTCATCTTCGTCCTCTACTTCAATAGCATATACTTTCCGGTATTCGTTTTTCCAGACGTTAACCTGCTCTTCGCTTACACCGCCATTAAAAACCCGGAGGGTTCTGGTCTCTCCTGTTTTTTCATTCGGAATTACCCGGATATCTCTCTGTTCCATAATTTTAGCTCTTTTGGAAGGAGAGGAGAGGTATTTCTCCCCCCTCCTTTTATTTTACTTTTTACCTTTGTGCCAAACGATATGCGAAGGCAATAATTCCAGTTCAACCAGTTGTTGGGTATCCCCTTCTTTACAAGAACGGGTATTCTTGGTAAACTGACAATTTAAAATCTTATCGTTTACCACCTCCCCCTCTTCAGGAATATAAGAAACGACAATCGTAAAAGGATCCAAATCCTGTAAACGGCCGGTAGGACTCTGGTTCTGCCAGCGGATGACTTCATTCAGGGAAACCGTAATTTTTGCAGAGGGCGTAATCTTTCCCTTGGAGCGGGAAACGGGATAACGCCCGGCCCCATAATGGTTTTCTATTACCTGTTCTTCTCCATAATCAATAGCAGTAATACCTACTACCGGTTCTCCGCCCAGTGTAAGGGTAATATCTCCCCAGGCATATTCAACGCCGTTAATAAGCGGCACTAAATTCGATGTTTCTGTTACCATTTTGTTCGTTAATTAAGGCTTTTTACAAAACCGATTTTACATTGAATACGGCGTAAAACACCCACGCCGACTTGTTTAATTACAAATACCAGGCTGGAAGTAGAAAGTACATCCTGATCCGGGTCGATTTCGACCGATACTCCACTCAGTTCCCCGGCTTTCCGCATGTCTTCCAAAGGCTTATTGGCCAGATCCGCCAGGTATTCTACTTCGTAAGGAGCCAGTTTACCGGTCTCAGCATCAATATAAAGAGTACCTCCCAATTTCGGAAGTAAGATTTTCCGGATATTCCGGACAGCTTTATCCATAGTCCGCACATTTTCAATCATTGCATAATCGCTCATGGCTTCGTCCATGGTATGAGAATCATTGAAATAAGAATCCGAAAAACCGTCGTAAGTCACAAAAAACAGAAAACGGGCCGTATCCAGAGCTTCAATGATGGCCGTATCCAAATCCCGTAACAAAGTCCCGTCCCCGAAAGCCGGCAAGGCTACTCCCGTCGGGAATTTTTCTACCCAGGCAATGGATTCGTGCACAGCTGCCCGGGAAGTAATTCCCAATGCAATGCCAATACCGGATACCGACGCCTTTGCTTCTTTGTTAGCCTCTTCAGCATATAAATCGGCCCCTACCCCACTTCCGGCCTGTCCGATAATTACCGACACATTGCATTTTCCAGCCCCGGCATAGGCAGTCTCGGATAAAGTCTCCACATCACTCACTTTCGGTGCATAGAGGATACTCAAAGGCCGGTCGTTCTTTTGCAATTTATTACCGATTCCTTGCAGGCTTTTTAAATCTTCGGCGGTCAACTCTTTTTGTCCGCACCATACTCCTACCTGACGGATACTTCCTCCGGCAAAATTTTGTAAGGTCTCAATTTCTGTAAAAGTGTACTCCCCTCCGGTCGGTTTTTTGAATAAGCCGACATAAAGACTTATCCCCGGATTCAAGCGGTAGATTTCACTCAAATGGTAATGCAATACCCGGATTTCCCAATCCTTGCCTGCTACCCCTGAAATACCTAATTTTTCTGCTGTTTCTAGAGAAGAGCAAGCCTGGATGGGTTTACTTTCTGAAAATCCCTCGGGTAAGTTTGTCACATAGGCCAGGAAACCGCTAATATGATCCTGTCCTGCAAGAGTTTTGGGAATATTCCCGTTCGTTCGTTCAAATTTTATACTTTGCATTCAGCTATCTGTTTACAGGCATTATTGCCCGGTTATTATGGATGTAAACCCAATGGGCTACATCTGTTTATTAAAAAAATCTCTTTAAATTTTTTCGTTAAGTTATTGTCCCTTATATTCGAGTTCACTTTCATCTGTCACAACTTTCTTCGTTTATATCCCCTGCGGAGCAACACTCCCAACAGTAAGACTATCCCCAATCCGCATAAACCCTTTTGAAACACATTCAATCCCCGTTTTTCCCGTAGATCTGCCTGTACCACCATCTCATTATGCTGTCGGTTTTGCTGCTGTGAGAACTTATTTTCCAGTTCATTCCGCTGCGTTTGCTGAAAACCATACTGTTGCCGGTAATTACTGTTTTTATCGGTCAGCTCCCGTTTTTGCAGGTCCACTTTCCGCTTTATTTTCAAAGCTTCCCGCTTTAAAGGCGGTTTCCCGGTTTTTTCTTCTATCGGCTTATCGGTATCGTACTCCCGCAGAAGCACTATAAGATCTTCTCCGCTTCCTGTTTCTGTCCGTATTTCTTTCTGTCCTTCCAGCCACTGGCTATCTTTTTTCAAAATCGTCTGACAACTATCTGACAGCTGTTGTTGCCCCACAATAAATTTTCGTTCTGTCCCATTTATCTGCCGCTGCCTGTCAGATCTGGTTCTTTTCATGGGCGAGCAGTTCGCGAGAAACAGGACAAGTATTGGAATAAGGACAAGCCGGTATTTTTTCAATAGCTTTACGGAATTTATTAACATCACTTCGTAAAAATTTTATT
>JAEXFF010000150.1 GCA_023400335.1 Bacteroidota bacterium | reverse complement strand
GGACGGCGATTTACTATTTCTCCGGGGAAACGGAATAACGTTTTCCCGATTAAGGAACCTGACCCCACCGATAAAGTCAGCTTATCCAGGCAGAGAACACTTTATCGACAGATTGTCAGGCTAACCTTTATCAAAAGCAAAGTATCCTGTACCGGAAAAAGAATTGCCGGTGATCCTTGCTTCTTTTTATTCTACATTCCATTCGTAACCCTCTTTGGTGTCTTTTACCTGTACACCGGCCGCTTTTAATTCGTCCCGGATTTTATCGGAAGTTGCCCAGTCTTTTTTCTGTTTGGCTTCGGTACGGATAGACATCACCATATCGAGAACTTTGCCCAGCACTTCGTGGTCTTTTCCTACAGTTTCCCCTTCTTTTTTCAGGCCGAGGATCTCAAATACGAAATCGTGATATAGTTTTTTCAATTTGTCCAAATGGGAGGCGTCAATCTGCTCTTTTCCCGAAGCGATCGAATTAATCATACGTACGCCTTCGAAAAGCTGGGAAATCAGGATCGGAGTATTCAGATCGTCATTCATCGCTTCGAAGCATTTGGCGTATAATTCATCTACATTGACGGTATTGTGGCCAGAAGGTTTCAGGTGATCAAGTACTTCGATTGCAGACATCAGGCGTTCGTACCCTTTTTCTGCTGCTTTTAAAGCTTCATTTGAAAAGTCGAGAGGACTCCTGTAATGGGCTTGCAGGATAAAGAAACGAACAGTCATAGGGGAATAAGCTTGCTCTAATACGTCGTTTTGGCCGGAAAAGAGTTGATCGAGGGTAATAAAATTACCCAATGATTTTCCCATTTTCTGTCCATTGATAGTAATCATATTATTATGCATCCAGTAGCGGACAGCTTCGTGACCGTATGCAGCCGTACTTTGTGCGATCTCACATTCGTGATGTGGAAACTGTAAATCCAGACCGCCTCCGTGAATGTCAAATGTATCGCCTAAATATTTTTGACTCATGCAGGAGCATTCCAGATGCCAGCCCGGAAAACCGTAACTCCAGGGAGAAGGCCAACGCATGATGTGTTCCGGGGAAGCTTTTTTCCATAAAGCAAAATCATAGGGATTTCGTTTTTCACTTTGTCCGTCCAATTGACGGGTATTGGCAAAAAGTTCCTCTATTTTTCGTCCGGAAAGTTTGCCGTATTGATATTTTTTGTTGTAAGCTTCTACATCGAAATAAATACTTCCATCGCTTTCGTATGCATATCCGTTTTCCAGGATCTTTTTCACCAGGGCTTGCTGTTCGAGAATATGTCCCGAAGCGTGAGGCTCGATACTGGGCGATAACGTATTTAGTTGCTCCATGTTTTTATGATAGCGATTGGTATAAAACTGAACAATTTCCATTGGCTCCAGCTGTTCCAGTTTAGCTTTCTTTTCGATTTTATCTTCTCCGTCATCACTGTCATTGGTCAGGTGGCCCACGTCCGTAATGTTCCGGATATACCTGACTTTATAACCTAGATATTGTAAATACCGGAAAAGGACGTCGAATGTAATCGCCGGACGCGCATGTCCCAAATGGGCATCCCCGTATACAGTAGGCCCGCAGACATACAGGCCAACAAAAGGCGGGTTTAACGGTTGAAACTCCTCTTTCCGTCGCGACATGGTGTTGTATATAATCAATTTATTTTCCATGATCTTGAATGATAATTGTAAAATTAAGTTAATCTCCTTATAAGAAGAATGTAAAGGTAGAGAAAAAAAGTAAAAAGCAAAAGACCGAAAATAAATTGTTGACAAATTAGAAAATTTCGCATAGTAACTGACCTATAGCGGGAAAAAACAATATATTTTTTACTGAAATTGATGTTTGTTTAATTTTTCTGATATTCGGAAGAAGTTAAACCGATCAGTTTTTTAAACTGACGGATAAAATGGGATAAATTATTAAATCCTGTTTGATAAGCGATGTCGCTGATATTCATTTTACCTTCGACTTAATATTTACAGGCTATTCCGATTCTGATTGCATTTTAAAATTGTATGAAAGTTTTAGTCGTCCGGATTTTAAAAAATTTGCAGATCACCTGTCATTTTGAGCTTTTAGATGTATATGGCCTTATAATTCTTTTTATTCTGATGTTGGTTCGTTCTGTGAATGAGTGAGTCCTGTTACTTTTGCCCGGGAAAAGTGAATAAGGGATTGCGGTGAGATTTTGATTTGCAGACCACGTATGCCGGCACTGATATAAATAGAGGGAAACTTTAAACAGGTAGGATGAATGAAAGTAGGGAAGTTTTTCTTCATACCGATAGGAGAACATCCTCCGCGGATATAGCCGGTAAGGGGAAGCAATTCTTTCTGGGGAATAAGATCGGCTTTTTTATTGGCAGAGGCTTTTGCTGCCAGTTTGAGGTCTACTTCCTGATCTCCGGGAATAATACAGACAAAATATCCGGTTTTATCTCCTTCTAACACGAGCGTTTTAAATACACATTGAATATTTTCATTCAATTGTGCTGCGACATGCGTAGCTGACAGATTGTTTTCATCCACTTTATAAGGGATTAATTCGTAGGGAATTCTAGCTTTATCCAGCAGGCGTGCCGCGTTGGTCTTGTTGATTTTCATAACCCCCTTGTTTTTCTCCGGTAAAAGTAAAAAATTTCTGTTAAAGGAAGGACAGCTTGGAAAAGGAATGTTGGAAACGCAGAAGTTATATACAGCAGGTGTGCCCTACCCTATGCCTGCCTGCAACTCTGCCGGGTGAGTTCCGTAATGTGACATTTTGCTGATAAGGGAAACTGAAGTTTCTGCTTAATGTTCCTTTAATCAGAATCGGAGATTCGTTAATCAGCAAGTTGTCAGACGGACGTTCATCGGGTACAGAATACCGTTCACCCTTTTCACCTTTTTCACTTTCGGACATTTAAGTATTCCCTTTAAATTAAAAATTCGAATAAATTCGGGTTTTCGTTCAGGTATTGGTATTTTATATTTTGTTCCTGCATTCTCTGGATCAGTTCGTGGAAGTCTTCGGGATGTTGAATCTCAATGCCGATGACAGCTGGTCCTTTTTCTCTCTGTGTTTTTTTCCGGTATTCAAAATAGGTGATATCGTCTTGCGGACCCAGTACGTGACTGACAAAGTTTTGAAGTGCTCCGGCTCTTTGGGGGAAACGGACAATAAAGTAATGTTTCAGGCCTTCGTATAGTAAGGATCTTTCTTTGATTTCTTCCATCCGGGTGATATCGTTATTACTGCCGCTGACAATACAGACGACGTTTTTGCCTTTAATTTGTTTGCTGTAATTGTCGAGTGCACTTATACTCAGAGCTCCTGCAGGTTCTACTACGATCGCATCAAAATTATACAGCTGAAGAATGGTGGTACAGATTTTTCCTTCCGGTATGGTGATGATATCGTCCACAACCTGTCGGCAAATGTCGAAGGTCAGTTCTCCTACCCGTTGAACAGCGGCCCCATCAACAAATTTGTCAATTTCTGCCAGTCCGGTAATTTCTCCTTTTTCCAGGGATTTTTTCATACTGGCAGCTCCTGCCGGTTCAACACCTATAATTTTTGTTTTGGGACTTAATTGTTTGAATAAGCTTCCTATTCCAGAGATTAGTCCTCCTCCTCCTACCGGAACAAAAAGGTAATCGATGAGTTCCTTGGCTTCCTGGAGAATTTCCAGACCGATGGTTGCTTGCCCTTCGATGATACGGGGATCATTAAAAGGGTGGATATAAGCCAGTTTATTTTTGGAACATTCTTCCTGAGCCGCTGTATTTGCCTGATCGAATGTATCGCCTGTCAACAGGACATCGATGTATTTTCCTCCGAACATCTTAACCTGGTTTATTTTTTGTTTGGGCGTCGTGACAGGCATAACTATTTTCCCTGAAATATGTAATTTATTGCAGGAATAAGCGACTCCTTGTGCATGATTTCCTGCGCTTGCACACACGATACCGCGTGCTCTTTCTTCCGGCGTAAGGGATTTGAT
>JAEXFF010000148.1 GCA_023400335.1 Bacteroidota bacterium | reverse complement strand
GAGAGAGACTTCCGGACAGGATGCTGCGCTACCCGGTTCCGCTTCTCTGGGAAGAAGGTCTTTTCTGAATTCAGCCCAGTTGTTCAAATATTTGTAGAATTGTTTGTAGTTAGGAATATAAATACTTCTGTGTTTTAATTCCTGGGAGAAGCGGTTATTTTGGGAGAGATAAAGCACTTTAAGAAAAAGAATCTGAGCAGCCTGAAAATAAGGATAGCGGTTGAGCAGAGCTTCCAGCTCTGTCAGCTCCTCACCTTTTATTTTTTCGGGATGAGAAAAGAATACTATCCATTTATCTATTTTCATCAGTTCCTATTCTTCTGGTTCAGTAAATCTTTTACCAGTTCACTAGGGCTTTATTATAAATATCTTCGATAATTTTGTCCAGTATGGTGGTGATTAAGCCTTCTTCTGCAGAATCGAAATCGATGTCTATACTGTAATCCGTATAATTGGAAAAACGGGAGTCGAAGTCGTATTTATCGTCTTTGGTATTGGTATACTTAACCCGTATTTCTATCGTAAGACGGTTAGAGGAAGCGATCTCGTCCCTTTGGATATCGATGGGTTTTTGATAATATCCTACGATTTCTCCTTCAAAACGGATATCTCCGTTATTGTCTGTCATTTCTTTCAGGCTTGTTTTTGTCCGCAAATATTCCGTTAATTTTTCACGGAAAAGAGTGCTCAGGTAAGGAACGACCAACAGAGCCCGGTTGGGAAAATAATCGACAGAATACGTTTTTACATCCGGCGAAATAGAAGCACCTGTCATGGAATATTTGATGCTAGCGAGTTTACATGAATCGCAACAAAGGAGGATAAGGAGGGTACAAACCAGAATTTTCAGTGTTTTCATAGAGATAAATATATAATTTGCAAAGATAGTAATTAATGTAAAACTGAAAGTTAAATGTGGTTTCTGAAGTTTTAAATTTCAATATTGTATTCTTTTAATTTCCGGTAAAGTGTTCTTTCGGAAATACCTAGATCATTTGCTGCCATTTTACGCTTACCGTGATTCTTTTCGAGGGCTTTTATGATGAGTTCTTTTTCTTTTTCTTCGATCGAAAAAGATTCCTCTACGAGCGCTTCTGTGTCCTGAATTTGTTCTTCCGGATGTATAGCCGGATGGTTGATTACCGGTTTACTGGTGAGTTCGGTTTTCGGCTGTTCGTACTGGTGCCGGATGACCAGTGAGGTCGGAGGGGGGGCAGAAGGTGCAGCAAGATCTTCCTTTTCGATCATTCCGTAGACGAGTTGTTTCAGATCGTTCATGTCTTTTTTCATATCGAAAAGAATTTTGTAAAGGATTTCCCTTTCGGAAGCAAAACTACTTTCAGAAGTGTCGTGATTTCCGGTAAGCACAGGTAATACGGGATGTTCTGCCGGCAAATATTTTTTTAAAGTAGAGGCATCTACTGTCCTTTCCTGTTCGATAATAGAAATTTGTTCGGTAATGTTTTTCAATTGCCTGATATTTCCGGGCCATCGGTAATTTTCAAGTAATTGTACGGCTTCTTCAGAGAGCCGGATAGCAGGCATACGGTATTTTTCTGCGAAATCCGAGGCGAATTTACGGAACAGGAGAGGGATATCTTCTTTTCTTTCGCGCAGAGGAGGTATATATATAGGTATCGTATTTAAACGATAGTAAAGATCTTCCCGGAATTTTCCGTTTTTTACTGCCTGAGGGATATCCAGATTGGTAGCTGCAATAACCCTTACATTGGTTTTCTGAACTTTCGAGGATCCTACCCGGATAAATTCACCGGATTCGAGTACCCGCAGCAAACGGGCTTGAGTGGAAAGCGGAAGTTCCCCTACTTCGTCCAGAAAAATCGTACCTCCGTCAGTGACTTCAAAATATCCTTTCCGGTCGGATAAAGCTCCTGTAAAAGCTCCTTTTTCGTGCCCGAATAATTCCGAATCGATTGTACCTTCCGGAATGGCGCCGCAATTGACAGCAATGTACGGGGAATGTTTCCGGCTGCTGAAAAAATGGATAATACGGGGGAAAATTTCTTTTCCAACCCCGCTTTCACCTGTAATTAGTACGGATAAATCAGTAGGAGCAACTTGACGGGCGATGTCGATTGCCCGGTTTAAACCTTCATTATTTCCAATAATTTCAAAACGTTGTTTTATGGCTTGTAAATCTTCCATAGTCAGGATAAATAATTAAAGATAGACACGAGATACTGCAAAAATAGCAGTTCTGCTGACAAAATTACATTTGTTCCTTGTATTTTTATACTGATTCCGAAGTTTTTTTATAACGGTTTCCGGCTCAAAAATAGAAAAATAATTTTTTTGTGAGGAACTGCTTTCCCCGGGGTAATCTGTTGACTCTCTTTACTTTTTTCCAAAAAAAATATCATAATTGTTTGGTAGTTAGGAAAAAGGTCAGTACATTTGCACTCCATTTTGAATAAAAGTATACTAATTAAAACTATTGTAATGCCTACTATTCAACAGTTAGTAAGAAAAGGAAGAACGAAAATTGTGGACAAGAGCAAGGCTCCTGCTTTGGATGCATGTCCGCAGAGACGTGGGGTTTGTGTACGTGTTTACACAACGACTCCGAAAAAGCCGAATTCAGCAATGAGAAAGGTGGCTCGTGTTAGATTAACCAATGGAAAAGCAGTGAATGCTTATATTCCGGGAGAAGGTCACAATTTGCAGGAACACTCCATCGTGATGATCCGTGGGGGACGTGTAAAGGATCTGCCGGGTGTACGTTATCATTTGGTTCGTGGTACATTGGATGCTGCCGGTGTTGCTGAAAGAAAACAAGGACGTTCTAAGTACGGTACGAAGAGACCGAAGCCGGGCCAGGCTGCAGCAAAAGGCAAAAAGTGAAAAAGTGATTAACAGGAATTTGTTTATGAAGCGTTCCCGGAAAGTTGAGTAAATAGTTGTGAAACTGTTGAAGGCCAAACGGACAGCTGATCGAACCAGTTCGTAAACTAAAAGAAATGAGAAAAACTAAACCAAAGAAAAGAATTCTGTTACCAGACCCTAAATTCAACGATGTACTGGTAACCCGGTTTGTAAATGACCTGATGGTAGATGGTAAAAAGACTATCGCTTTTAAGATCTTCTATGATGCTTTAGACATCGTTGAAGAAAAAATGGCTAAGAAAGAAGAAAAAACCGCTTTGGAGGTTTGGAAGCAAGCATTGGAGAACATTACTCCCCAAGTGGAAGTAAAGAGTCGCCGTGTAGGTGGTGCTACTTTCCAGGTGCCGATGGAAATCAATCCCAACAGAAAGAGAGCAATTTCTGTGAAGAATATGATTTTCTTCTCTCGAAAGAGAAGCGGTAAAAATATGGCAGAAAAATTGGCTGCTGAGATTATGGCAGCTTATAAAGAAGAAGGTGCAGCTTTCAAGAAGAAAGAGGATACCCACCGTATGGCAGAAGCTAACCGTGCTTTTGCACATTTCAGATTTTAATGAGGAGAGACAGATAAATGGCAAAGAGAGATTTACATTATACAAGAAATATCGGTATCATGGCTCATATTGATGCCGGTAAGACAACAACAACTGAGCGTATCCTGTATTTTACCGGTGTTAACCATAAAATAGGTGAGACCCATGATGGTACCGCTACTATGGACTGGATGGTACAGGAGCAGGAAAGGGGTATTACCATTACATCGGCTGCTACGACCTGTTTTTGGAATTACCAGGATCACGATTATAAGATCAATATTATTGATACCCCGGGACACGTTGACTTTACCGTAGAGGTAGAGCGTTCTTTGCGGGTATTGGACGGTGCTGTAGCATTGTTCTGTGCTGTAGGAGGCGTTGAAGCCCAGTCTGAAACTGTATGGCGTCAGGCTAATAAATATGGGGTTCCCCGGCTTGCTTTTGTAAATAAGATGGACCGTTCCGGTGCTGACTTTTTCAAAGCTGTCCGTGAAATCAAAGAAAAACTAAGTGCTAATCCCATTCCGCTGGAACTTCCGATCGGAGCAGAAGAGAACTTTAAAGGAGTAATCGATCTGGTGGAAATGAAGGCTTATGTATGGGAGAACGGTTCAATGGAAGCAACGATACAGGATATTCCGGAAGAATTAATGGCTGAAGCACAGGAATGGAGGGAAAAACTGGTTGAAGCAGCAGCTGTTCAGGATGAAGCTTTGATGGAACGTTTCTTTGAAGATCCGGATGCCATAACTGTAGAAGAATTGAAGGCTGTCATCCGTAAGGCCGTTATTGCTATGGATTTTTGTCCGGTAATGTGCGGTTCTTCTTTTAAGAATAAAGGCGTTCAGAATTTATTGGATGCAGTTATTGCTTATTTGCCGAATCCGCTGGATATCCCGAACAGCAAGGGAACAGATCCCCGGAATGGAGAAGAGGTTTATTTCCCGGTAGATCCCGAAGCTCCGCTTTCAGCTTTGGCATTTAAAATCGCAACCGATCCTTTCGTAGGTCGTTTGTGTTATACCCGGATTTATTCCGGTAAGATTGAAGCCGGCTCTTATGTATATAACCCGCGTACCGATAAGAAAGAACGTATTTCCCGTTTGTTCCAGATGCATTCCAATAAGCAGATGCCGAAGGAGGTGCTGGAAGCCGGAGATATTTGTGCTTGCGTCGGATTTAAAGATATCCGTACCGGTGATACGCTTTGTTCAGAAGAAAAGCCCATCGTATTGGAAAGCATGACCTTCCCGGATCCGGTGATTGGTATTGCAGTGGAACCTTTGACACAGAAAGATACGGATAAATTGGGAATGGCTTTGTCTAAGTTAGCGGAAGAGGATCCTACTTTCCGGGTTAAAACTGACGAAGATTCTGGTCAGACTGTGATCAGCGGTATGGGAGAACTTCACCTGGATATTATCTTAGACCGTCTGAGACGCGAGTTTAAGGTAGAATGTAATCAGGGAGCTCCTCAGGTAGCTTATAAAGAAGCTATTACTCAGCCGGTAGAACATCGTCATGTGTTCAAGAAACAAACGGGAGGCCGTGGTAAATTTGCCGATATTATTTTCCGTATGGAGCCTGCAGAACAAGGTAAAGAAGGCTTGACTTTTGTAAATGAGGTAAAAGGAGGTAATATTCCGAAAGAATTTATCCCTTCTGTAGAGAAAGGTTTCAAGGAAGCCATGAATAATGGTGTGTTAGCTGGTTATCCGCTGGAAAGTCTGAAGATTACCTTATTAGATGGTTCTTTCCATCCGGTAGACTCCGATGCCCTTTCATTTGAAATGGCTGCCAAAATCGGTTATAAAGAAGCTGCTCAGAAAGCCAGACCGGTATTGTTGGAGCCGATTATGAAACTGGAAGTTGTTACTCCGGAAGATTATATGGGAGATATTATTGCTGACCTCAACCGTCGCCGTGGGCAGGTAGAAGGTATGGAATCCCGTACGGGAGCCCGTGTAATTGAAGCTAAAGTACCGTTGTCAGAACAATTCGGTTATGTAACTGTTTTGAGAACTTTGTCTTCTGGGCGCGCCAGTTCTTCTATGGAATTCGATCATTATGCCGAAGTTCCGAAGAACATTGCTAAAGAAGTGGTCGAGAAAAATAACGGGAGAACAGAACTAGTATAAGAATTTTCGATTGTTAATTTGCGGTGGGAATTTTCTGCCGCAAATTTGAAATCATAATCATAACTAAAAACATGAGCCAAAAAATCAGAATTAAGTTGAAATCTTACGATCACAACTTGGTGGACAAATCGGCAGAAAAGATTGTTAAAACGGTAAAAGCTACCGGAGCTGTAGTAAGTGGTCCTATTCCGCTTCCGACACACAAAGGGATTTTTACAGTGAACCGCTCTACATTCGTGAATAAAAAGAGCCGGGAACAATTTTTAGTATGCACATTCAAAAGACTCATTGATATCTACAGTTCGACTGCAGGTACAATTGATGCGCTGATGAAACTTGAATTACCGAGTGGTGTTGAAGTAGAGATTAAGGTGTGATAACGGCGAATACCTTATGTCGTTATTAAAAGAAAAAAAACCTATTAAAAAGTAAAAGAAAAAATGCCAGGTTTAATTGGAAAAAAAGTCGGAATGACTTCCGTATTCAGTGTTGAGGGGAAAAGTATCCCATGCACTGTGATTGAGTGCGGTCCATGTATCGTAACCCAGGTTAAGACAAAAGAGACCGATGGTTATGAAGCACTTCAGTTGGGTTTTGAAGACAAAAAAGAAAAACACACAACGAAGCCGCTAAGTGGACACTTTAAAAAGGCAGGCACAACTCCGAAAAGGAAGCTCGTAGAGTTTTCAGGATTTGAGACCGAACACAAGTTAGGTGATGTGATCGATGTTACATTGTTCGAAGACACTCCTTTTGTTGATGTTGTAGGAACATCTAAAGGTAAAGGATTTCAGGGCGTTGTGAAACGTCATGGTTTTGCCGGTGTCGGCGAAGCTACCCATGGTCAGGACGACCGTCAGAGAGCACCGGGTTCAATTGGAGCTTGCTCCACCCCTTCACGTGTTTTCAAAGGTATGAGAATGGCCGGTAGAACAGGTGGCGATAGGGTTACTGTAGCAAACTTAGAGGTCTTGAAAGTAATTCCTGAAAATAATTTGTTGTTGGTGAAGGGATCTGTTCCCGGAACTAAAGGTTCATACGTAATTATTGAGAAGTAATGGAGTTAAGTGTATTAAACATTGCCGGAAAAGAAACAGGCAGGAAGATAGAGTTAAATGACGCTATCTTCGGAATAGAGCCTAATGAACACGCTATCTACCTTGACGTAAAACAGTATCTCGCCAACCAACGGCAGGGTACTCATAAGTCAAAGCAGAGAAATGAAGTGTCAGGAAGTACTGTAAAGCTGAAAAAGCAAAAAGGTACCGGAGGTGCACGTGCTGGTAGCATTAAAAATCCTCAGTTCAGGGGAGGTGGTCGTGTATTCGGTCCTGTACCCAGAGATTATCGTTTCAAATTAAATAAGAAACTGAAAAGATTGGCTCGTAAATCAGCTTTGGCTGTGAAAGCAAGTGCAAATGCCGTGACGGTAGTTGAAGATTTCAGCTTTGAAACACCGAAAACAAAACAGTTTGTTGAATTGGTTAACAATCTGAAAATGAACCAAGGAAATCTGTTATTGGTTTTGAGTGATGTAAATGAGAATATATTGTTATCGGCTCGCAACTTACAGAATGTTGAAATTAAGAGAGTCAACGACTTGGCAACTTACAACATCATGAAGGCTAAAAACCTTGTACTTGTTGAAAGTTCTGTGAAGGGCCTGAATGAAATGTTCAATCTTAACTAATCGAAGAAGAGATGGAAATCATAATGAAGCCCATTCTGACAGAAAAAATGTCAGCGCTGACCGACAAAGAACACAAGGTGGCTTTTGTCGTAGCAAAAGATGCGAATAAGATAGAGATAAAGAAAGCAGTTGAAGAAATGTACGGAGTAACGGTAAAGGCTGTGAACACCCAGCGCTATCAAGGCACGGTGAAATCCAGATACACCAAGGCCGGTGTAATTACCGGAAGAACCGCTTCATTTAAAAAGGCAATTGTGACTTTAGCAGAAGGTGATAGTATTGATTTTTTTAGCAATATTTAAAGAACATGGCTGTAAGAAAATTAAATCCTGTAACTCCTGGTCAAAGACATAAGGTAGTAAATACCTTTGAACAGGTGACTACAGATAGACCTGAGAAATCATTGTTAAGACCTGTAAAAAAATCCGGTGGCCGTAATAATGCCGGAAAAATGACAATGAGATATATAGGTGGAGGTCATAAACGAAGATACAGAGTTGTGGATTTCAAACGGGACAAAGATAATATTCCTGCAAAAGTAGCGACTATTGAATATGACCCGAACAGAACTGCCCGCATCGCTTTGTTAGTATATGCAGATGGAGAAAAGCGTTATATTATAGCTCCGATCGGATTGACGGCTGGTCAGACCGTGGTGAGCGGAAAAGGAATTGTTCCTGAAGTAGGAAATGCTCTTTTCTTGTCTGAAATCCCATTAGGTACAATTATTCATAACATTGAATTAAGACCGGGACAGGGAGCTGTGATGGCTCGTAGTGCTGGATCTTATGCGCAATTGGTTGCCAGAGAAGGGAAATATGCTTCCATCAAGTTACCTTCCGGAGAAATCCGTATGGTGCTTGTAACCTGTAAAGCTACCGTAGGTACGGTATCCAATACCGATCATGCTTTGGAACGTTCCGGTAAAGCCGGTCGTAGCCGTTGGCTGGGCCGTCGTCCGAGAGTGAGAGGTGTCGTAATGAACCCGGTTGATCACCCGATGGGTGGTGGTGAAGGCCGTGCTTCGGGAGGACATCCGAGATCACGTAAAGGTTTGTTGGCTAAGGGTTATAAGACCAGAGCACCGAAGAAAGCTTCAAGTAAGTATATAATAGAAAGAAGGAAATAATAACCGATAAATAGTAATGTTATGAGTCGTTCGTTAAAAAAAGGCCCTTTTATAGATGTGAAGCTGGAGAAGAGAGTGTTGGCAATGAATGAGTCCAATAAAAAATCGGTTGTTAAAACCTGGGCTCGCTACTCTATGATTTCTCCGGATTTTGTAGGCCATACAGTAGCTGTACATAACGGTAATAAATTTATTCCGGTATATATCACCGAAAATATGGTGGGACATAAACTGGGAGAATTTGCACCGACACGTACCTTTAGAGGTCACGCCAATAAGAAATAAGCGTGATTAAGTTGAACCAATGAAGATGTATTAAAATGGGTGCAAGAAAAAGATTAAGAGCAAATCAGATAAAGGAGGCCAAGAAGGAGAAGGCTTTTGCTGTCCTGCGTGGTTGTCCTTCGTCACCTCAGAAAATGAGATTGGTGGCAGACTTGGTACGTGGAAAAGACGTACAGAGAGCTTTGGATATACTGAAATTTTGTCCTCGTGAAGCTGCCCGTAAAGTGGAAAAACTCTTGCTTTCGGCTATTGCCAACTGGAGTGCCAAGAATGAAGGTAAACGGATCGAAGATGCTTCTTTGTTTGTCAAGGAAATTTTCGTTGACGGTGCCGGCATTCTGAAAAGGCTGAGACCAGCCCCCCAGGGAAGAGCTCACCGGATCCGCAAGAGATCAAATCACGTGACTATCGTCTTGGGTAGCAAGACAGCAGTTGAAAATGTTGTAAAAGAATAATCGCATGGGACAAAAAGTTAATCCAATAAGCAATAGATTAGGAATCATCCGTGGATGGGATTCTAACTGGTTCGGCGGCAAAAAATATGGCGATAAACTGGTAGAAGATTTTAAAATCAGAAAATACCTGAACGCCCGTTTGGCTAAAGCCGGAATCGCAAAGATTGTTATCGAAAGGACCCTTAAGCTGATTACCATCACTATCAATACCGCCCGTCCGGGAATTATCATCGGTAAAGGCGGACAGGAAGTGGATAAGTTGAAAGAAGAGCTTAAGAAAATTACCGATAAGGAAGTACAAATTAATATCTTCGAAATTAAACGTCCTGAATTGGATGCCGTTATCGTAGGAAATAACATCGCTCGCCAGCTGGAAGGACGTGTTGCATACCGTAGAGCTATCAAAATGGCTATTCAGTCGACTATGCGAATGGGAGCTGAAGGAATCAAAGTTTTGATATCCGGTCGTTTGAACGGAGCTGAAATGGCGCGTGCCGAAATCTTCAAGGAAGGAAGAATTCCGCTGCACACTTTCCGTGCAGACATTGATTACGCACAGGCAGAAGCATTGACGACTTACGGTTTGCTGGGTATAAAAGTATGGATTTGTAAAGGTGAGGTATACGGTAAACGGGAATTAGTGCCGAATTCCGTGCTGGCTTCCCGGGAAACCCGTAATGCTGCTAATACAAATACCGCTGGTAAGAAGAATTTCAAAAAAAGAAAAAAGTAGTGAGTTATGTTACAGCCAAAAAGGACTAAATACAGAAGAAGTCAAAAGGGAAGAATGAAAGGGAATGCCCAGAGGGGACATGAACTGGCATTCGGATCTTTCGGAATAAAGGCGTTAGAGTCCATGTGGATCGAAGGACGCCAGATTGAAGCAGCCCGTGTAGCTGTTACCCGTTATATGCAACGTCAGGGACAAATATGGATCCGGATATTCCCGGATAAACCCATTACCAAAAAGCCTGCAGAAGTACGTATGGGTAAAGGTAAAGGTAATCCGGAAGGATTCGTGGCTCCAGTAACTCCGGGCCGTATCCTTTTCGAAGCAGACGGTGTCCCGTATGCAGTGGCAAAAGAAGCTTTACGTCTTGCAGCCCAGAAATTACCTATTACGACAAAGTTTGTGGTTAGACGTGACTATTCAGAATAGTCGTCAGACTGTTAATTGTAGAACTAAATTAATTTGACAGCAAGATGAAGAATTCAGAAATAATAGAAATGACCACAGACGATCTTAAAGAAAGAGTAATGGCAGAAAAAGCTGCTCTGAATAAGATGAAGATGAACCATACGATCACTCCTCTGGAGAATACGATGCAAATCCGTGCCAAGAGAAAAGATATCGCTCGTATGTTGACAGAGTTGCGTAAGAGAGAATTAACGGTAAAGAAGTAAAGTAATGGAAGAAAGAAATCTTAGAAAAGAACGTATCGGTCTTGTCGTAAGCAATAAGATGGAAAAGTCCATCACAGTTGCCGTTCATTTTAAAGAAAAACATCCGATTTACGGAAAATTTGTGAATAAGACCAAGAAGTTCACCGCTCACGACGAGAAAAATGAATGTAACGTCGGAGATAAAGTGAGAATTATGGAAACCCGTCCCTTGAGTAAAATGAAGAGATGGAGATTAGTGGAAATCATTGAAAGAGCGAAGTAATCATGATACAACAGGAAACCAGATTAACAGTAGCAGATAACAGCGGTGCCAAAGAAGTACTGTGTATCCGCGTTCTGGGAGGAACCCGGAAAAGATATGCACGTGTGGGCGACAAGATCGTTGTATCTGTAAAAAGCGCCTTACCTGGCGGTGAATTGAAAAAAGGAACGGTTAGTAAGGCTGTAGTTGTTCGCACCTCTAAAGAATATCGGCGTCCCGATGGTTCTTATATCCGGTTTGACGACAACGCTTGTGTGTTGTTGAATAATGCGGGTGAAATGAGAGGAACCCGTATTTTCGGACCGGTTGCCCGTGAAGTTCGTGAAGGTTACACGAAAATTGTTTCGTTGGCTCCCGAAGTACTTTAATAATTTTAGATTTAGGATTCGGTACCCGGAAGAATGTTTTATAGAACAACCGGTTCGAAGCTAAACCGTAAATAAAAAAATGCGATGAACAGAAAGTTTCATATAAAGAAAGGTGATTTAGTTTACGTGAATGCCGGAGTCGATAAGGGCAAACAGGGCAAGGTCCTGGAAATGTTTCCCGAACAGGAACGAGCTATCGTGGAAGGCATCAACATGGTAAGCAAACATACCAAACCCAATGCGAAAAATCCGCAGGGAGGAATTATTAAAAAAGAAGCTCCGATTCATATTTCTAATCTGAATGTGGTAGATCCGTCTACCAGTAAGCCTACCCGTATCGGCCGTAAGCTGAACGACAAAGGGCAGTTAGTCAGATATGCAAAGAAATCAGGGGAAATCTTGAAGTAAAAAAAACGTTACAGTTGTATCATAACCGGAAATAACGAGTTGCAAGTTACTGGAGAACTTGTAACTTGTTTATGTACGGTTTGCAACTTTTGAATTAAATTTGTAGCTTTGCCGCCGCAAATATTTATGCTGTGTGATACAGCCAATTAATAAAATAACGATGAAATACGTACCAAATTTAAAAACAAAGTATAACGAAGAAATTGTACCGACCTTAATGAAAGAGTTCGGATACAAGTCAGTTATGCAGGCACCCCGGTTGGAGAAGATAGTAATCAATCAGGGAGTAGGTTCCTCTATTCAGGATAAAAAAATTCTTGAATTTTCAGTGAACGAAATTGCGGCCATTACAGGTCAGAAGCCTGTTACAACAAAATCCGTAAAAGACGTATCTAACTTTAAATTGCGTAAAGGCATGCCGATCGGCGTACGGGTTACATTGCGTAAAGAACGTATGTACGAATTCCTGGAGAGGCTGATTACTTCAGCTTTACCACGTATCCGCGACTTTAAAGGAATTAACAGTAAGCTGGACGGCAGGGGCAACTATACATTAGGACTCGAAGAGCAGATCATATTTCCGGAAATTGTGCTCGATAACGTGCATAAGATTATGGGTATGAATATAACATTTGTGACTTCGGCTAATACCGACGAAGAAGGTTTTGCTCTTCTGAGAGAATTTGGATTACCATTTAAAAAGAATTAAAACCAGAGAAAAT
>JAEXFF010000208.1 GCA_023400335.1 Bacteroidota bacterium | reverse complement strand
TGGTTTTATTGATTCTCGATTATTGATGCGTGTAAAAAGCCATAGGAAGCCATATCCCTATGGCTTTTTCTATGGCAATAAATGAAGCTCAGGAGAGAGGCAGAATCAATATAAAAATTGTAAAAATGTAATCTTTTCCCGTGTTTTGCCGTTTATGTTTCATAGCGTTTTATAAATTAAATTTTAACCTATGAGCTTGAAAGAACAATATTGGAAATACTCACTTATTGTTATAATATTGCTTTTAGGAGTATTGATTTTCCTGAAAATAACTCCTTTTTTAGGAGGCATATTGGGGGCTATGACCGTTTATATTCTTTTACGGGAACACATGATTTACCTTACCGACCGGAGACATATCCGGAGGAGTATAGCTGCCCTGCTGATACTGATTGAAACGATTTTGTGTTTTTTAATTCCTTTGTCATTGATAATCTGGATGTTTGTGAATAAATTTCAGGATGCTAATTTGAATCCGCTGAGTATTATCGATCCGATCACAAAGGTATCGAACGTGATTCAGGAAAAAACGGGTTATAATTTAATGAGTAAAGCCAATATAAATTCCATATTTGCTCTTTTACCCCGGATAGGGCAGGTGTTGATGGAAAGTATTACCAGTTTTGCCATCAATGTTTTGGTATTACTTTTTGTCCTTTATTTTATGCTTATCGGTGGAAAGAAAATGGAAAATTATGTAAATGATTTATTGCCTTTTAACCGGCGGAATAAAAAAGATATTTTGCGGGAGTTTCACATGGTCGTCAAATCGAATGCAATCGGTGTTCCTTTGTTGGCCATTATTCAGGGGGCTGCTGCAGCAATCGGATATTTGATTTTTGGGGCCCCGGCTCCTCTGTTATGGGGGGTTATTTCCTGTTTTGCGACCATCATCCCGGTGATCGGGACGGCTATTGTATGGGTTCCTCTGGCTTTGTATATGGGGGTTACCGGAGATTGGGGGAATGCTATTGGACTGGCTATTTATGCAGTGATTGTGATTTCGAATGTAGACAATCTGGTGCGTTCTATTATGCAAAAAAGGATGGCGGATACGCATCCTTTGATAACGATTTTTGGTGTTATCATTGGATTGGCTTTATTTGGCTTTATGGGCGTTATTTTCGGACCATTATTACTGGCCATATTTGCTTTGTGTGTTCAGATTTTTAAAGAGGAGTATCTGGAGAAAGAAGACTGAAGTGCACGGCTCTCCCTATTGTTTCTAAATATTAAACGATATAAAAACACTGGAATAATAGTTTGCGTTTCATAAATTGTTGGAACACAATGGGCTAATATTGCGTATTTATGGGAGTAAATTGGAAATGAAATAAAAAGTTGAAAAAAGGCGGTTTTTGAAGTTTCCGGTGATTCGGTTTAGCGAGTTACAGCAGGAACGGTAAACAATACGTAAGAGGGATCGAACGGGATCAATATTAACCTAAATCTAAATATTATGTTTTATCATTCTAAAGAATTACAATTTAATGCACGTGTATCCAAGCCGGATCCGCGTTTTGCACGTTTACTACTGGAGCAATTCGGTGGGGGAAATGGAGAGTTGAAAGCGTCTATGCAGTATTTTGTACAGGCATTTTGTTGTAGAGACCCTTATCCTGATAAATACGATATGTTGATGGATATTGCAACGGAAGAATTAGGGCATTTGGAGATTGTCGGAGCTACTATACAGATGCTGCTGGCCGGAGTGAACGGAGAATTGAAAAATGCTGCAGATCGTACAGAGACGATGAAAATGCTGGAAGGGAAGGTTTCTAAAGAAAATTTTATACATGAAGCTGTTTTTAATCCGCAATTTGTCGTCCTTTCCGGAGGCGGTCCATTGCTTACGGACAGCAACGGGAACCCCTGGACTGGAGCCTATGTCAATGCCGACGGAGACCTGACTGTAGACTTGCGTTCCAATATTGCAGCAGAGTCCCGTGCTAAAATTGTATATGAATATTTGCTTCAGTTTACAGATGATCCGGACGTGATTGCTACCCTTAATTTTTTGATGACCAGAGAAGTTGCTCATTTTCAGCAATTTGAAGCTGCTTTGAATACCATTAAACCGAATTTCCCTCCCGGGGTTTTGCAGAGTGATCCGCGTTATAGTAATTTATACTATAATAATTCCGCAGGGGAAGACGCAAGGGGACCTTGGAATGAAGGTAGCAGTACCCAATTCAATGAGACCTGGCAATATATAAATGATCCGAAAGAACACGTAGAATCTACCAATGGCTTACAGGATATCGAACTGAAAGGAACGGACAGAACGCTGGAATCGGTAGAAAGAGATGATCAGGAACTGAGTCGGGTAAGGAGTGAAGAAGTGAGTTCAGCTACTCCCAATAAAGATATCCAATGGAGTAATTATCCGGAATCACCCAAAGATAAACCCCGTAAACATAAAAGTTAAAAGGGAAATCTTTTTGTAGTGCTGTTTTCAAAAAACAGAAAATTACGCTTAAAATGAGCTGAGTTTAAACCCGGCTCATTTTTTTTGTTTCTTTTTTTAATTTAATATTTGTCAAAATTCACCATTTTTGGGGATTGCGGGACCGGTTTTCGTCCGCTAACTTTACGCAATTTCTTAGTATTTAATGTATGGGTAAGTTTGACAGAAATTGTATTATTTCCGATATTTGTAACAAAAAAGAAATGACACAAAACAATTCCTTTTTTACGGCTGAGATGAAGTTAGCCGATTTAATTCACCTGGATTATAAGTTATTATTACTATTGCCCCGTTTCGGTTTGAATTTGGGATTCGGAGATCAGACCGTACAGGAATGCTGTGTCCGGGTTGGGGTTTCTCCGCAATTATTTATTATGATATGTAATATATATGCCTTTGAGAATTATTCTCCCCGGAAAGAGGAAATTGATCAGACAGAAATAACTCAGTTGCTTTCTTATCTGCAGCGGTCTCATTCTTATTACTTAGATGAACGCATTCACATGATACAGGATCAGTTAAAGATAATGTCTGCGAATTGTAACCTGGCTCATCAGAAAATATTGAATCGGTTTTTTGAGGAATATAAAAATGAAGTGATCAACCATTTTGAATATGAGGAAGAAACGGTTTTTCCCTATATTCAAAATATTGGATTGGGTAATAAGGTGAAAGGATATGAGATCGAGATCTTTGAACAGAATCACAGTAATATTGACGATAAGCTCCATGACCTGAAAAATATTTTTATAAAATATTGGCCGGCTGATTCTTCTCAAAAAGAACGGACTGCCGTTTTGTTTAATATTTTTTCTCTGGAAGAAGATTTGACAAAACATACTTTTATAGAAGATAAAGTTTTAATCCCCTTGGTTCAGAAATTAGAACAGCATTATGGTAAGTAGCAGGAAACGTTACCGGATCGTCATCATTGAGCCTTCTGCCCTCATAACAGCTGGTTTACAGGAATTGGTCAAAGGGGAAAAGGAATTTGATATTATTGCTGTTTTCGCTGATTGCTGTCATTCTGCGGAGCATATCAATGATTTACGACCGGATTTAATTATTTTGAATCCCTTGATCGTAGATTTTAAATACAGACATTGTGTGGAGGATTTGTTTGTGGGGAATGTACCTCTTGTCGCTTTGGTATATCAATATGTAGAGCCGGAAACATTGCGGCATTACCGGGCGGTTATCGATATTGAAGACGACCGCTCTAAGATTGTGCGGAAATTGTTGCAGGTCATGGAAACGGTAACCCCCCGTCCGGATTTGCCGGAAGGAAATGAGCTGTCAGATCGGGAAAAAGAAATATTGGTCAGCGTAGCTAAGGGAATGATAAATAAAGAGATTGCCGAACAACATCATATTTCGATTCATACGGTTATTTCTCACCGGAAAAATATTAGCCGCAAGACCGGAATTAAATCGGTGGCAGGGTTAACTGTTTTTGCCATTCTCAATAATCTGATCGATATAAACGAAGTGGAATAAAGGTGGTTTTATTTTTACTTTCTGTTTGAGGAAGCTATTTTTTCTTTAAGTGGAGGCAGGTGCGTTTTTCAAAAATTATTTTTCTTTTAAAAACGGGGTAAGGAAAAAAGCGTTTGCTAAAATGAAAACCACAGGTGGCTAATTCCTGTGGTTTCTGTAAAAACATATTAATCAATTGTTACTGTACCTTTTGTGGTCTTACAAAAATAGCTTAAACCGTGGTTTCTCCCAATCCCTAATTAAAGGGGAAAATCGGTTTCTTAAACGGCAAGAGTAATTATTTATGGGGATAAATCAGACTTCCCGGTGAAATTATCGGTTATAGCGGAAGGATATTTATTCCATTATGCGTTGGTTGGCAAGGAGCCGGCTTCCCGGATAATTGTCAAGCTGTAAAATATTTATCCGTTTTATAAGGGCGTTTCTTTCTATTGGTCCGGAAGAATTTTTCTTTTTCTATTGTTTTGTTTATTACAGATCTGTGCAGAATGTCGAAGCCGGAAGATCATCTCCATTGACTAAATTGGCACGGGTAAAAGGTTGCCAGGCGTATCTTACGGCACAAGGATGGGGTACTTCCGGCGAGGTAACGATTATTTTGTCGTTTTCAATGCTCGCTTTTGCCGGGTAAAATAATCCGTCCGCACCGGCTATTTCAAAACAGCGCGGGGCTTGTCCGTCGGAAGTTTTCAGGTGATGGCCGTAGTCAAATTCCACTAGTGCCTGTCCTTTCCGGAATCGGACAGACCGGAACAGGGGACCGGAAGGGGTAATCGGTCTGTGATAGGTTTTGCATAAAGCCCAGCGTCCCAATCGTTCTCCTATTTCTTTTTTTGGGCGTGGGTGTACATCCAGAGAATCTCCCCTGTCGGAGGAAACAGCCATGCCCGTATCCGGAATTTTTCGGAGCAGGCGCCGCTGGCTGTCCCGGAACCAGGGCCAGGAG
>JAEXFF010000075.1 GCA_023400335.1 Bacteroidota bacterium | reverse complement strand
TTATGACAATGATTACGGAATGATACCCAGAGCTTATGCAGTATCTTTTGTTACGGGAGCGGATTCTGAAGCCACTACACGTATACATATTGCTACAGGTTCCCGTCTAAGCTTATTAAGTGACTGCTGGGAATTTAATCCTTATGACCATGAAGAAGGGAGATGGAATGAAGTTTCTAATTTTCCGGCCGGGCAGCTTCGGCAAGCCGGTGTAGGCTTTACACAGAACGGATTCGGCTGGGTCGCTGTCGGTGGTGCTAATAGCAGCCCGAGTATGAATTTGGCCATGAGAACGACGACTTATTCATTTGAACCTGGAATTGAAAACTGGGATCAGGACGATGACTAATAATTAAAGAAAAAATACCGGATAAATGGAGTTTAATTTTATTAGACTCCATTTTTTATTTCTCCATAGTATAAGTTTCTTTTTTGATTATGAGTTTCCGGGAGACAGATGGTAAGGGAAGGACGAGGAGTAATCAAAGGACGTAGGTGTGAAAGACGAAAGGGGTTATAAACCCTGATGCGGGTAGGGTAAGAAAACAATTATTATTTTCCCGCTTTATTTTATCTGCCGTTTGTTTTGATATATATTCCAGGACGTGGTCAGACTTCCCGGCGATTTTTTTATATCCTACGACTTGTTTGGGTTTTATTTGATTTTTCATTTAATCATATTTCCGTTTCTTTTTTCCGGTTTATAATTATCGGAGTAGGTGTATGCATTTTCACTTCCCGCTTGAAAATGGTGGACTGTCCTGAAAAGAGAAAATGCCTGACTTTTAAGAAAGAAGAACGGTTCCTTTATGAAAAGTTATCTAAAAGGAAACCCGGGAGAGAAGGCCCGGGTTTCCTTATTATTATTCCATAAATTTTTACTTTTTACCAAGTTTGTTTTTTAATTTATCTTTTAGAGAAGACGGATGTGCCTGACCGTATTTTTGTACATTTAAACCCGTTTGCGTTTCGCGGATAAAACGGTGAGGTGCAGGGGAAGGAGTTGCTGATTTATTTAATATGGCAGGGGATTGTCCCGCTATAAATGACAAAGGTCCATTATAAGTACATTTGAAATTAATATTTTCAGTAGTGATAAGTTGTATATTAATTTGATAATCGGTTCCATTTTGTGTTACTGTAATATTGCCGGAAGAGAAGTTAATACGTGTTAAATTTCCATCTGCATCCCAGGAGTTAGCCCAGGTATATTGTTCACTGCAGGTACCGAATGCATAAGTATTATTCGGGTCGAAAGTATAAGTCCCTGACGAGAAAACGGGATTTTCAGGATCGGTACTTTCGTCACCATAACAATCAATAATTACCCAATTTCCTGCTCCTCCGTCTGTCGGATAATAATTTCCGGTTGCGTCAAGTGTCATCTCGCAATCACCGAATTCTACATAATAATTTCCTCCTGTATAATAGAGCACCTTCAATGCCCGGTCTGCAATGATGTTATATCCACTCGGATTCTCTTTTTTTGCGGTATGAAATCCTTTATTAACTTCCTTTTGATCTCCGTTTGCATCTATTCCAATGAGATACATTACGTAATCTGTATCCGGAGAAAGTTTTTTCCATATAAAATCGTCTGTACCTTCATCACAGCGGTCACCACTGTTCAGAATGTAAGCCCGGAATCCTTCTGCTCCATTTTCTGCTATATACTGTTCGGCAGCTTCTTTTGTGAATAGTGCCTGATAGAAATAGGTGATACCTTGATCGGGAGTGCATATAATGTGAGCGGTTTCAGGTGTAATATCGTTCACTTCAATTGTAATACCATAAGGAGATGTTGCCGGAGCTTCTGTAATAAATTCGACCATAGAAGTTTGACCGGTGACGTTGCCTTCAGCATCGGTTTCTGCGGCTAAAATTACATAAGGTATACCGGCCAGAACTTCCAGCACAGCCTTGTTATCCGGATCTATTTCTCCGTCTTTCAGCGTATAAGTTTTTTCGCCGGTCCCATGGTATCCGAAAGCAACCAGGAGTTCCTGTTTTGTCCTTTCAATTTCTGCTTCATCCGTTAAATCTTCCAGGAAGAAGTCGAGTAAATTTTTTTCAACCCCCAAATGAAGGACCGGTGTATTTTCTGCTGTCGTTTTAAGATGATAAGAAAAGTAATTTTTACCTTTTTCCAGTAGGGTGACCAGGTTGGTATAATCTCCTGTCTGTGTTTCTAGCGAAACCACCTCACTCTTCAGTTCCCCGTTCCGGGCTGCTGCATATACTTTGTATTTTGCATTTACTTCCAGGTTTTCGATTATTACAGGCTGGTTTTCTGTAGCTGCCTTTATCGTTCCTTCCGAGAAAATTTGGTCGAAAGTGGGAGCTGCAGCATCTGTTTTTGTGAGAAGATAAGCCATGTCTTCAGCATTTTCCGCTATCATGGTAAATGATAGCGTTGTGATTGTGGATTCTCCGGCCTGTAAAGCAAGAGTGGGGAGAACAATTTCATTTTTATTGTCGTCATCGCTACAACCCGTAAAGTTAAAGGCTAAAATAGAGATGACCAACAAGTTTACCCAATAATGTAGACCTGATTTCATAATGCTTGATTTTAAAGGTTTATAGTTGATAGCAAATGTAAACATAATTTGTTAATACACAAGTTTTGAGAGTTAAACTTTAAATAAAAGAAAAACAAATACAGGGAAGATTTCATTTACATTTAATAAATTGGATAAAGAGGTCAATCTTAAATTTAAATTTAATGGGGTAAAAAAAGTGAAAAAAGAAAACTCATCTTTCAGAATTTTCTCTTTTTGTCTATATTTACTGCTTTAAAATAGGTTTGAACACTACATGAAAAATATATTGTGTAAAGGTATCTGGGGAGGTCTTTTGTTGTTACTGACACTAAGTGCGTCTGCGCAGTGGAATACCTATAATATGTTGCAGATGGGAAAAAATGCCATCTATTTTGACGATTATGTAAGTGCAATTGATAATTTTAACAACATTATCCGGGTAAAACCCTATCTTTCGGAACCTTATTTTTTTCGGGGACTGGCTAAGATGAACCTGGATGATTATGAAGGAGCGATTGCAGATTATACTCATGCGATTGATTTAAATCCCAATTATTTTTATGCTTATATGTATAGGGGAATTGCTTATCATAACCTGAGGAAGTTCAAAGAAGCCATGCAGGATTATAATGAAGCGATCTCATTGGATCCCAGCGATGCTTATGTATATGCTAACCGGGGAATTACCAAGGCTGAGACAGGGGATTATAAAGGAGCGGAAAAGGATTACTCTAAATCCTTAATGATTGATAATAAACTATTGGCCGCTTATTTAAACCGGGCGATTATGCGTGAAAAACTGGATGACCCGGAAGGCGCAATGGCGGATTGTAATGCAGCTATTAAGCTGAATATGTTTTCGGATGATGCCTTTGGACTGAGAGGATATCTCTGGTACAAACAAAAAGATTACCATAATGCAATAGAAGATTATAACCGGGC
>JAEXFF010000009.1 GCA_023400335.1 Bacteroidota bacterium | reverse complement strand
GTTTCAGCGAATATGAAAGATGGAAGAACAAAAATTCCGTTAAGGAAACAGGAGGTACCTCAGGTGATATCAAAATTTCCGGAGGAAAATTATCTTATGAAGACCGTAAACAACTGAACCGGGAAATAAAGAAGGCAGAACAACAGGTTGAAAATGTGGAGAAAGCCATTTCCACATTTGAGGAAAAAATAAAAGAGATGGAGGAAAAAATGGCTACCGGAGCGGTAAATGAAGATATTTATTTACAGTATAATCAGTTGAAGAAAACACTGGAGGACTATATGGAAGACTGGGAAAAAGCCCATGAAGTTTTGGAAAAGGTGAAAGGGAAAAAAGCAGAATAAGTGAAGAAAATCAGATACAATACGATATAAAAGTGAGATATGGCAAAATACAAACAGGAATATATATTCGGTTTACGGGCTGTAATAGAAGCGATACAACAGGAGAAAGAGATTGATAAAGTGATGTTGAAGCAGGGAATACGGGGAGAATTATTCCAGACCTTGTTTTCATTAATGCGGGAGAGGCAGATACCTTTCCAATATGTACCCGACGAAGTCTTCAAACCTTTTGCTGACCGGAATCATCAGGGGGTATTGGCAGAGGTGGCTCCTGTTCCTTATCAGGATATTCAGGAAGTTTTGGATCAGGTGGCTGCAAAGGGTGAAATTCCTTTTGTACTGATCCTGGACCGGGTGACTGACGTCCGGAATTTCGGAGCTATTGTACGAAGTGCTGCCTGTGCAGGCGTACATGCAATTGTTATTCCCAATAAAAATTCGGCTAAGATATCTTCCGATGCAATAAAGACTTCGGCCGGTGCTTTGTATCATTTACCGGTATGCCGGGTACTGAACCTGAAAAAATTGGTCCGGGAACTCAAGTTTGTGCGGAAGATAAAGGTATACGCCGCTACGGAAAAAGCTGAAAAATTTTATACGGAAGCAGATATGACTTCTCCCCTGGCTATTGTTCTGGGGTCCGAGGATAAAGGGATTGACGAGGGACTGTTGAATATTGTAAATGAGCAGATCAGGATCCCGTTAAAAGGCGAGATCGAATCCCTCAATGTTTCTGCTGCTGCTGCTGTGATGATGTTTGAAGCGGCCCGGCAGAGAGGATTTTGATTCCTGTTTAAAAGATAAACAGTATCCTTTGAAAATACCGGCTACCGGGAAGAGAGGTTAACGGTAAAAATTCCCTGTGTCATACCAGGATTCCTTCTTCGTCAGTTTCAAGTCCCGCAACAGACTGGAACGGACGTTGATCTGGAAATTATAGGACTGGTGGGTCCCGAAAGGAATACAGGAAAAAGTCATATCCCAACAATGCAGGTCCCGGGATACATTGAAACTCGTCGCTGTCACTTCGTGATTGTCGAAGTCGTATCCCGTGCTGAATCCGATTTTCCATTTAGGCGTCAGAGAGAAATCCCCGTTTACCCGCAGCATTTGAGAGACCGTCCCTTCCGATAGAGCTTTGGTAGCTCCCGGATTCGGATTCCGGTACCAGGTTTTCGAATAATTCAGGGTATAGTCGACACTAATCGACCAGGGTACGTCAAAATCGACATAATGGTCATAAAACCCTCCCACTAATTCATTTTTTTCTTCTCTGTTTTTCCCATTGTCGGAAGTAAACTGAAAACCGGTAGAAACACTTACATTTGTTAAACGGCCCAGGCCTCCGTGAAATTTTTTGATACGTGTCCCGTTTACATTTACGGCATAAGGGTCTAAAGTGGCAGTGGCATCCAGGTTCAGCTTATCGTTAAATAACTTTGTACGGGCAGCAATCCGGATATTGGACCAATTCATTGAATCGGCAAATATATCATAACTGGTGCCGATACTGAGACTTTCCAGAATCTTTATTTTCTTAAATTCGTTTTCTCCGGTAGTGTCTTTGTCATTCCGGACTTTCATTTCGATATTGTTATCGATGCTCATATTGATGTTTCCGGAATTTTTCTGTGTGCCGCTGGGCGTTCCGTAAATACCGTCTTCGTATATGGAATATTCGTGTTCTGCATTGTCAACGTCGAGGTAAGTATAATAATATTTACTTCTTTTTACACCTATTTTGGGCGTATACGAAACGGAAACACTGGGGCGGATGACATGCCGTATAGCATATACTTTACTTTCAGGTTTAAACATATACATACCGTAAATAGTGGGATTATAGGCTAAAGTAACACTGGCAGTATAATTGTGAGCGTAATGCAGACCGTTGATCGTATCTTTTTTTACATAACCTTTGGCATAATAAGAAGTATCACTGACCCAATATTTCCGGATGGCGTGAGTATAAAGCACTCCATTATAAGTAAAATTAGGAGTCAGGGAAACGTCTTTGATGACATTAATGGTTGAACTTACAGGTATAGAATGTTTGAATCCGTTTTGCCATTTGTCGATAGATGATTTAAACAAAAGGTCTTCCTTGGTTTGAATACTGTTTTTCAGTTCAGCCGAATACGAAACTGAAATGTTGTCGTACCATTTCAGGTCTCCTGATTTTCCTTTTTTCCGCAATGGATAAAATTGGCTGACCCGGAAATTGACATTCGGTAACGTTACGGAGATGGAGGAATCCCGGCTATTCTGGTTGTGATTGAAAGCTGCTGTCAGACTGAACGGTTTTTCCGGCCACTTTTTACTCCAGGAGATACTGGATTGCTTCCGCTGGTTGGCAATGTCATTAATATTTGTGGAGTTATAGTAGTTATTGTTTGCTGAAGAAATGTCGACGGAGGCAGAGAATGTGCTGTAAGGATTCGCTTTATTATCCTGTGCATGTGTCCAGCGGATGGACCAGTCACTGGATTGCGTATAATCCGGCATCCCTTTTTCACTGGTATGATTCCGGCTCATCGTAAAATTCAAATTCCCGTTGTATTTATAACGCTTCCGGTAATTCGTAATGAGGTTGAGCCCCCAGGAACCATTGGTAAAAATGTCCCCGGTGAGGGCTAAATCGATATAATCGCTGATGGCCCAGTAATACCCTCCGTTTCTGAGGTTAAAACCTCTCATCCGCTCATCTCCGTAAGTTGGCATAATGATACCGGAAGTCCCCTTTTTGGTAATCGGGAAAAATCCGAAGGGAATAAAAAGCGGGAGGGGAACGTCTTCCAGAACGAGATTGGAAAAACCGGCAATAACCTTTTTATCCCGTATCATTTTGGCTTTATTCATCCGGATATAAAAATGAGGATGGTCGTGCTGATCACAGGTCGTATACCACCCTTCTTTAACACAATAAATGGAGTCCGTCAGCTTTTTGGTTAATTTTCCTTGTACATACCCGTCTCCTTCCTGAGTAATGATGTCTTTTACAAAACCTTTTCCCGTTTCAAAATTATACCTCAGTTCTTTACTTTCGAATTCCTGGGATCCGTCTTTAAAAATGGGGGTTCCTACTATCGTTCCCGAAGTATCCGGTAAACCTGAAGCAAAAGCTTGTTTTTTCTCCATGTCCAGTTCGATAAACTGGGCATTTAATTCGGTAGTGATGTATTTGACATTCGCATTTCCATAGAGGAACACTTTTTTCTGTTCTACGGAAAACCGGATTGAATCCTCTGCATCGTAAGAAATGATGTCCTGAAAGAGTGGTTTTTCTCTTACCGTATCCCTGATGACCGTATCTGTTACTATCGTATCCTGTATGAAAATGAGGGGTTCCGCTTCTATAACCGGAGGGGTTTGGGAGAGGAAAAGAGAATCCGCTTTCTCTTGCGCAGCAAGTGAACCCGTAATAAGTGTTACCATTACAAAAATGATACACAATCTAATAAATTGATGTATATATTCTCTAATTTGCAATTTATTGTATTATTTTTGTGTGGACGATGTCGCCGTTCACTTTCTGATTCCGAATGGCAAATGTAAGAAATATTGACTGTTAATACTCATTATTCTTTTTAAAAAGTTTTAAATATCATGATAATTCGATGCGGAGTGGGTGGATTTTTAGCAACGATGATACTTCTCTTTTTTCCGTTTTTTGCTGAAAGTCAGGATAAGTTGGGGAAAATCAAGTGTATATGTATTGATGCGGGACATGGCGGAAAAGATCCGGGCTGTATAGGGTTAAAGAGCTATGAAAAGAATATTGCGTTGAGTGTGGCCTTAAAGGTAGGCAAATTGATTAAAACGGAATATCCGGATATTAAAATTGTATATACCCGGGAAAAGGATGAGTTTATCGAATTGGATCAGAGGGGAAAAATCGCCAACAATCATAAAGCTGATTTATTTATCTCCATTCATGTAAATGCTGCAAAAGATAAAACGGTAAAAGGAATTGAGACCTATGTAATGGGGTTACATAAATTGCAGGCCAATTTGCAGGTGGCAATGAAAGAAAATGCGGCTATAAAGTATGAAGATAATTACACGGTCCGTTATGCCGGTTTTGATCCTTCCCGTCCGGAATCCTATATTATCTTTTCTATGATGCAGAATTTATACCTGGGAAAGAGCCTGGAAATAGCAGGATTGGTTCAGGAAGAATTGATTAAAAGTACCCAAAAACACGATAGAAGTATTCGCCAGGCGGGTTTTCTGGTGTTGAAAGATGTGGCCATGCCGGCTATCTTGATCGAATTGGGTTTTATGTCTAATCCGGAAGAAGAGCGTTTTTTGAATTCTCTCTCCGGTCAGAATAAAATGGCAGGAGCGATTGCCAGGGCTTTTCAAAAATATAAAACGCATGTGGAAAAGAATAGCGTTGTGCTGACACCTCATCAGACGGAAAGGGAAAAAGATACACTTCAGCAAAATCAGGTATCCGCTTCTTCACTTGAGCTTTTTTATGCTATACAGGTTGCTTCAGCGGTTGCGCCTGTTAAAAATACACAGAACTTATGTGTAGATTATGAGATTGAAGAATTACTTACAGAGAAACGGTATCGCTATTTTGTATGTAAGTCATCGGACCTGGAAGAAGTAAAGCAGAAGTTACAAAAAGTCCGTAAAAAGGTAAAAGATTGTTTTATTATTGCCGTACATAAGGGGAAATTGATTAATATTGCAGAGGCTCGCAGGCTGGAAAAGAATTTGAAATAAACACTATGGTAATAAAAAAGGAGATAAAACTGGCAGTGACAGCTATTGCAGCTGTCATTATTCTGATTTGGGGTATTAATTTTCTGAAAGCAAAGGCTCTTTTCGACCGGAATAATATGTTTTACGGTATTTACGACCGTGTGGACGGATTAAAAATATCCAGCAGTGTGATCTATCGGGGATATCATGTGGGACAAGTAACTGCAATTCGTTTTACGGGAGAACGGTATGACCGTTTGCTGGTGCAGTTTTCCGTTGGAAAGAATCTGGAAATACCGGTTAATTCCGTAGCTGTTATTCAAAATGCAGACCTGATGGGCACGAAAGCTATTAATATCGTACCCGGAGATTCCATACAATATGCTCAAAGTGGGGATACATTGCGGACAGCACTGGAATTGGGGCTGATGGAGCAGTTTAATAAGCAATTGCAACCGTTAAAGGTCAAAGCAGAAAATACGCTTTCTTCTCTGGATTCCGTACTGTCAGTCGTACAGGATATTTTTAATACGGATGCCCGGGGGAATATTGAAGGAAGCCTTAACAGTGTACATAATACCTTATTGAATGTAGAACATGCTTCTGCTAGCCTGGACGAATTGATTACGGGACAGTCTTCCCGCATTGCTTCTATTCTGGAAAACATCCATAGTATTTCTGCCAATTTAGAAAAGAATAATGACAATATTTCCCGGGGATTGGATAATATTGTTGTCATCAGCGATTCTATACGTGCGGCAAACCTGAGTAAAAGCATAAATAGCCTGAATGGCATTTTGTCCCAATTGGATTCTATCGTACTTAAAATCAACAGGGGAAAGGGAACTCTGGGAGAAGTCGTAAATGACGATGACCTCTATTACAATTTAACGGCTGTCACGGAAAACCTGAATAAGCTTTTAACTGAATTCCGTACCAATCCGAAAAAATTTGTCAATCTTTCACTTGTCAGTTTCGGTTCGGGTGTTAAAGAAGGAGATCAATACGGAATTTCTATTTACGAATCTGAAAAACCTTTGCCAGCAGATTCGGAATGGTATTTGAAATATCCTGATCTGTTGGAATTTAAAAGCCGGGGCCAATTTTTATACTTGATAAATACTTACAGAAAATTAAAAGAAGCGGAAAAAGACCTTGGGAAGATTAAAAAAGCATATCCAAATGCTTTTATTGTTAAAATTTCTCAAAACTAATATCTGGAATGCTTCTAAATAAGCAGGTAAAAATGAGGGTTTATTATTAACATAATGTTATTATTTTTATTAATATTATGATTAATGTTAATTGAAGAACTGACCTTCTGTTTTAGTACATTAGAGGGATTGTTAAGAAGCGGTTAAGGTGTATTTCCGGATCCTTCTCAAAGTGAATTTTTTTATTTTAACAAATTGGATTTTGCTTGTGTAAATATCTGAAATACAGTATATTAAATTTAAAGTACTGATAATAAACCCCGAGCGTTTTTTTCAAAAAAATAAAATAAAATGGTATTTTTTTTATCCACTTTTTTTTCTCAATTTAGCCTTCCCAAAACGGAAATGAAACAAAAAAAAGAAACTATCTTTCTAACAGTAAACTATGGAAAAAGATTGTAAAATAATTTGGACGAAGTGTCTAAGGTTGATTGAGGAGCAGTTACCGCCCAAAACTTTTAAGACATGGTTTGAGCCAATACGGGCATTGAAATTAAAAAATGACGTATTGACGATTCAGGTAGCCAGTAGCTACGTATATGAATGTTTGGAAGAACGTTTTATCGATATCCTGAGAAGTTCTTTAAAAACAGTTATTGGTCCGAATGCTAAGTTAGAGTATTCAGTTGTTGTGGAGAATCAGCCGAAGAAGCCTTTAGCTGTTACTATGTCGTCTTCTCCTGAAAAGAGGCCGGAGACCAATACGATTTATTTGAATAAGCAACTTTCCGGCGGTTTGAAGAATCCTTTTGAGCGGACCGTAAATTGTTTGCAGATCGATTCCCAGCTGAATCCTGTTTATACGATGGAGAGTTTTATCGAAGGTGCCTGCAATCGTTTGGCGAAATCGGCAGGGATGGCTATCGCAAAAAATCCCGGGGGAACCGCTTTTAATCCTTTGTTGATTTACGGAGGCTCCGGCTTGGGAAAAACACACCTGGCTCAGGCTATCGGTCTGGAAGTGAAGCAAAATTTTCCCGGCAAAGTCGTATTGTATGTGTCGACAAATTTATTCCAGACCCAGTTTACTGAAGCGGTACGAAAGAATGAAATCAATGATTTTATGCATTTCTACCAATTGATCGATGTATTGATTTTGGATGATATTCATGAGTTGGCAGGGAAAACGGCTACACAGAATACTTTCTTTCACATTTTCAATCATCTCCAGCAGTTAGGAAAGCAGCTGATCCTGACTTCGGATAAGGCTCCGGCGGAACTGAGCGGTATAGAAGACCGACTGTTGTCCCGTTTTAAATGGGGATTGTCTGCGGAAATTAAATCCCCCGATTTTGAGACGCGCAAAGAAATTGTCCTGTATAAAGCTAAAAAGGACGGTATTGAATTTTCCAATGAGGTAATTACCTATATTTGTAAATATATTAATAATAATGTCCGGGAATTGGAAGGAGCCATGATTTCATTGCTGGCGCAGGCAACTTTTAATAAACGGGATCTGACTGTCGATGTGGTGAAGGATATCCTGGTAAAGATGGTTCATAAACAGGCGGAAGAGGAACTGACGGTGGATAAGATCCAGCAGGTGGTTTGCGGACATTTTCACATAACACCGGAAACTTTACAGGCCAAAACCCGTAAGCGGGAGATTGTACAGGCCCGTCAGCTGGCAATGTATTTCTGTAAAAATTATACCAAGGCTTCCCTTTCTTATATCGGAAACCAAATCGGTAAAAAAGATCATGCTACAGTATTGTATGCTTGTAAAGCGGTAGCCGATCTGATGGAAACTGACCGGAAATTTAAAATGGAAGTGGAGGAGATACAGCGGAAGTTGTATTGCGGAAATTGAGAGAAAAGATTTTGACCGGAGGAAACCTTCAGTTCTGTGCCTTAGGGAATTAACCAGAACCGGAGGTTTTTTTGTAAACGGGAGGTTTTGTTTACCCTTTACGGATGGAAAACGGGCAAAGGAATGGTTTTATTTTATCTCCGGCAATGGGAGAAGGGAAAGAAATATTATGGAAGATCTATATAAAACGATAGAAACGGCAGCTGAAGGTCTTTACAAAGAAAAAGGCAGTAGGTTTATCGCGCTTGCTTATCCGGTTTATACGGAAGAAGAGATTAAATCCATACTGGCCGGGGTAAAAACGAAATACTACGACGCTCGCCATCATTGCTATGCCTATTGTTTGGGGGCAGATAAAAAGCGTTTCCGGGCGAATGATGACGGGGAACCTTCTTCTACAGCGGGAAAACCTATCTTAGGACAGATATTATCTGCCGGCCTGACCAATATTTTGATTGTAGTCGTGCGTTACTTCGGGGGAATAAAGTTGGGGGTATCCGGATTGATTCATGCTTATAAAGCCGCCGCCGCCGATGCCATCCTTCAGGCCAGGATCATTGAAAAAACGGAGGACCGTTTGCTTCGGATCCGCTTTAGTTATATGGTCATGAACGAAGTTATGAAGGTGATAAAAGAAGAAGAACCGGAAGTGCTGAATCGGGAATTTGAATGGGAGTGCCGGATGACTTTGTCGATACGTCAAAAATCCTGTCCGCAATTGATGGCCCGTTTGGAAACCATAGATTCTTTAATTTTTGAGGATTAAATCTTTTTTTTCAGCCTCTGTCTTTTCCTTTTTGTTTTCATTCCTTAGGGCCTGATTAAAACAATGGCGGCAGAGGGGCTCGTAAATGTCCTTTTCCCCTAACACCACCAAACGATCGTTGTCTGCCAGCCGGTGGGAGTGATGTGCCAGATTTCCACAATGTACGCATATGGCGTGTACTTTACTGACATATTCGGCTATAGCCATTAATTGAGGCATGGGACCGAAGGGATTTCCCAAAAAATCCATATCCAGTCCGGCGACGATTACCCGTATCCCGTTGTTGGCTAATTTCTGGCATACTTCTACAATATTGGCGTCGAAAAACTGGGCTTCGTCTATGCCGACTACGTCTACATCCCCGGTAAGTAAGAGGATATTTCCTGAATTTTCTACCGGGGTGGAACGGATTACATTTGCGTCGTGCGATACCACTTCTTCTTCCGAATAACGTATATCAATTTTGGGTTTGAAGATTTCGACTTTCTGACGGGCGAACTGAGCCCGTTTCAGGCGTCTGATCAGCTCTTCCGTTTTCCCGGAAAACATGGAACCGCATATAACTTCAATCCAACCGGCTTTACTGGCATTTTCCAAAAACATCCTTTTTCCCTTTTATTGATGAGACAAATGTATAAAAAACGCAATTGTCACACAATGGAAAAATCTGTTAAAAGAGATGAAGTTACCAACATCCTCCGTTGATAAATATTTTTTTCTGTCTTCTACTTTCAAAAAAAGTAAAATAAAATTTGCAGTTTTAATATTTCCCCTTATCTTTGCACCCGCATTCTAAAAGTAAAGACGATTCGCTAGCTCAGTAGGTAGAGCACAACACTTTTAATGTTGGGGTCCTGGGTTCGAATCCCAGGCGGATCACAAAAACAAGCGAAAAACAAAGCAAACTCCTGAAATTCAATGAATTTCGGGAGTTTCTGTTTTCAGGCAAAACCTCAAAAAACAGCAGATTCCGGCAGGATAATCCGGTGAAATAGGTGGACTTGATTTTAAGTCATTTTTTCTCCACCGAACTGGGTAATAATGCTCTGATTGACTGTATATTGCATAACGCCGTTTACGACAAAAAACCTTAATTTTAACCCGTTAAAATTTAGTCGTATGCAACGGAATTACTTTTCAATCCTTTTCTTCATCAAGAAGACCAAACTCCTAAAAAACGGTGAAGCACCCATCTGTTTGCGCATCACCGTAAACGGCAAGCGTGCGGAAGTACAGATCAAGCGCAGCATTGAAGCAGGCAAATGGAACAGTAAAAAAGAATGTGCCAACGGCAAGGAACGCAAATACCAAGAGTTAAACCACTACCTTGAAACTGTCCGCACCAAAGTATTACAGATTCATCGGGAATTGGAATAGGACGGCAAACCCATCACCGCCGACATCCTCAAACGCCGTTACTATGGCGAGGGTGAAACCCCTAAAATGCTGCTGGAAATATTCAACGACCACAACAAAAAATGCTGTGACCTGCTGGACAAGGACTATGTATTAGGCACAGTCCTATGCTATGAAATGACAGTACGCTATCTGTCCGAATACATGAAACAGCAATACCGGATAAATGACATCCCGTTAAAAGATCTTACTGATGAATTTATCTTGGGCTTTGAACACTACATCAAAACCAACAAGCCCTGCAGCCAAAATACCACCGTTAAATACCTGAAAAAGATTGTCCATTTAGCCTTGGCTAACCATTGGATAGCAACCGATCCTTTCCTTGAAATCAAACTCCGTCAAACACAAGCCAACCGTGCATTCCTTCTGTAGGAAGAAATAAAGATACTGAGGAATAAAGAATTTACCATTCCCCGTCTGGAAGTCGTAAGGGATATATTTGTGTTCTGTTGTTTCACGGGCTTGGCATTTACGGATGTCCAGCACCTGACACCGGAGTATATTATCCGCAGTGTAAACGGTGAATACTGGATACGGAAACCGAGGGAGAAAACAGACAATATGTGTAACATCCCCTTGCTTGAAATTCCTCAGATGATCATAGAGAAATACCGGAATCATCCGGAGTGCGTAAAGGGCGGCGTTATTCTGCCTGTTCCGTCCAACCAGCGGATGAACAGCTATCTGAAAGAAATAGCGGATGTTTGTAGAATCACCAAACCATTAACCACCCATATCGCCCGTCATACCTTTGCTTGTCTGGCAGTAGCTAATAAAGTGTTAATGGAATCCATAGCCAAAATGTTAGGTCATTCCGATATCCGAACGACCAAAATCTATGCGAAAATCCTTGACCGTACAGTATCGGATGAAATGCAAATCTTACGCCGGAAATTTGCTGTTTGAGACTGAATGAATCAAAGCTACTTACCAAAAAGGGATAGCTTTGATTCATTAAACAGGATGGTTCTCATTTATCATTTCTTCCATTATATATTCTTCCCATTTTTCCTCCCAGTCGTTTGTGTTACCGTTAATGATTTTCAGTAAACATTCGTTTTCTTGTTTTCTTCTCTCGCTTTCCAGTCGTTCCCGTTCATATGGCTTTTCCCGGATTTCTTCTTCTATATTTGCATTTCTATAATAATAACCGATCAGGATACCTAAAACAAAGGAAACGATAATAGCAATGAATGTTTTCATGGTAAATCAATTAGTGAGAATGTCATGATAACCTTTGCACCTCTTTTTGCAAAGAGGAGTTCATTCGGAAGGGTGATCATCAGGTAAAGCCCTTTTCCGGTGCATTGCATAAAGGTCTCGGGTTTACTGAAATCGGGAATTTTCGTAAGGTCGAATTCTTCTCCCTAGTCTTCAACAGTAACAATCACTTTTTGGGGATTTTTAATAACCGTGATGGTGATTGTTTTTTTCGGGTCCTGTTTGTTTCCATACAGAATTGAGTTGTGTACAGCTTCAATGATGGATAAGGTAATTCTTCCGTTAAGGGATCTCGGTAACTGAAAGCGGTCGATAAGGAATTCGATAAAGTTATCGACCCGATGTGTACTTGTCATATCCGACGGGATGGTAAGGGATAGTTTGTTCATTTTGTTGGTGGATATAAGATTTTATTATTAAGGAGTTTAATCTAAAAAACGGATAGAAAAACATCACCGGGTAGTCAGTACAAAGCTAACCGAGTTACAGTATTACGCCATCCGTAAACGTGCTTTGCAGACAGGTGTTTCTTTAAGCAATTATATCCGTCAGGCAGTAATCCGGGGAGAAGTCATACCTCGTTTAAACCGTCAGGATGCTGAGGTTATTCGCCAGCTTGCCGGAGAAGTCAACAACCTTAACCAACTTGCACGCAAAGCCAATGCCGGAGGTTTTGCCCTTGTCGTGCAGGAGCTTTTAAATTTAAAGGCAAGGATTGTGGAAATTATAAACCAACTTTCTGATGATTGGAAAAATAACCAAGGGAAGCGGGTTTAGAGGTTGTGTTTCCTATGTATTGGGAAAAGACCAGGCGAAGCTTTTGGCTTATTCTGGTGTATTGGGTGAATCATGTGAAAGCATCATACAAAGTTTTGCTATCCAACGCCTGATGAACCCCGATATTAAAAAGCCGGTAGGTCATATATCCCTGAACTATTCCGTAAAGGATGCGCCGAAACTGATTGATAAGAAAATGGTAGAATTGGCACACGAATACATGAAAGAAATGGGAATCGTGAGCACCCAATACATCATTGTCCGTCACCATGACTAGGAACATCCCCATGTGCACATCGTTTTCAACCGGATCGACGACAACGGTAAAACCATCTCCGATAAAAACGACCGTTACCGGAATGAGAATGTTTGTAAACAACTCAAACAAAAACACGGTCTGTACTTTGCTCCCGGTAAGGAGAATGTAAAACAAGACCGTCTGAGAGAACCGGACAAAACGAAATATGAAATCTACAACGCCATTAAGAACGGCTTGAAACACGCAAAAGACTGGCAACAACTACAGAATTATCTATCCGAAAACGTAATACAAATCCGCTTCAAATATAAAGGACAGACCAATGAAGTATAGGGTATTTCCTTTGCAAAAGGAGAATACAGTTTTAAAGGCTCAGAGATAGACCGGAATTTCTGCTACTCCAAACTAGATGCACAACTGAACAAGAATAGTCAACATCAGCAGGAAATAATATCCATAAAACCGGACTTTTCAACAACAAAAGAAACAAATATAGGTTCGGGTATAGGTGGAGGTCTGTTTAGTTTTTCCCATTCGGGGAATGTTCCTGATGATGGCGAGCAAATGAGATTAAACGAACTGATGAAAAAGAAAAGGAAGAAAAAACGCAGATTAGGATTATAAGATTATGGAACAGGAAATCATATTAGAAGGCATTCATGCCATGTTAGAAGAAATCTGGGATAACATGAAAAAGAACTCGGAATAGGAGGTAATAAAATCAAAATTGGCAACTATTGAAAAAGTCTGTAATGACTTTGCAGGTTAAAAGTTTGTCACCGAAGAAATTATGGCTCAATTTCTGGCTTGTACGCTTCAAAAGCTAATGGAGATGAATAAGAAGCAGGATGAAAAAATAGAGAAAGTGAAGGGATATATTTTAGGACACCATAAGTTTATAAAAGAACAAACGGTCAGACAATTGCAGAATACAGATGCCAGCCTGGAAAGAATTGAAAACCTTTTGAGGGAAAAACAAGAAAAGCAAGGATTCTGTGAAAGGTTTATGCAATGGATAAGAGAGTTTAATATCTGAAATAACGACAGTTGATGAGAAAGATAAAAGTGGGATTTAAAACAATAAATAAATGTAGTTATAATTCTCTTATGGTATAATCTTATGTATTTTTGTAAAAGAATAAGTTATTTAAAGAAATGGGAAACAATAAAGAAAACCAACTATCTCCATCAAATAATGAAGGACAAAATTATATAGAAGCAGTAAAGGCTATTAAACAGGCTATATTGCAGAGCCGATATAAAGCAGCTGTATTAGCTAATGGTGAAATGCTCTCCCTGTATTTTGGTGTGGGAAAGTATGTTTCTCAAAATTCGAGAAATGGCTTTTGGGGAACAAGTGCAATAGAAACCATTTCAAATCAACTGCAGAATGAATTACCCGGACTAAGAGGATTTGGCGTTTCTAATATTAAGAATATGCGAACATTCTATGAATCATGGTGTTCGTACTTTTCAAATCGCCAATTGCCAACTGGCGATTTGAAACTAGAAGAATTAAGTCGCCAGTTAACAACTGATGATTTACAAATATCAATAAATGAATTGCTTATATTTCGCCAATCATCAATTGGCGATTTAAAAGATGATTTTATTTCAGACTTCTTAAAAGTAGGATTTACAAATCATTCTGAAATACTCTCTAAAACGAAGACACTTGAAGAAAGAATATTTTACATTCGTCATTGTGCCAATGAGTTTTGGAGCGTAGAAACACTCAAATACCATTTGCGGAGCCATTTTTTTGAAAAGCAAGGCTGTTTACCTAATAATTTTGGAACGACAATACCACACAGGGAATTACGAGCTAATGCACTGATGTCATTTAAAGATGACTATTTGCTTGACTACATAAACATAGAAGATCCGGAAGTGGAAGATGAAAGGGTTATAGAAAATAAAATTGTCCGTAATATCAAGAAGTTTATCATGACGCTCGGCTCTGATTTCTGCTTTATAGGTAATCAGTATCGCTTGGTAGCAGATGATGATGAATATTTTATAGACTTATTGTTTTTCAATCGCCAATTACAATGTTTGGTAGCGATTGAATTGAAGCAGGGAAAATTCAAAGCTGAATATTTAGGACAGTTAAATCTCTATCTTTCTTTACTTGATGAATATGTTCGCCGTCCTTATGAGAACAAGTCTATAGGAATTCTGCTTTGTACGGAACAGAAAAAGAAAACGGTAGAATTTGCTTTGCGTGATTTCAATAAACCTATGGGCGTGGCAACTTATAAGACGGCAGAGGAATTGCCAGAGGAGTATAGGCAAGTATTTAAGAGTTTGGAAGAAATAAAGAAACTATTATAAAGTATGGTTTTTAATATGATCTTTTGTTATAAAGATAGGATTCTGTCAGATTGAAAAAAAGAATCTTAAAACTAAACATATTTACGGATTGTAATGGATGATATACTAACTCAGATTAATACTGAAACACACAAACTATCAGATGTTGTCAATAAACTTGATAGGTCTTCGACTATTCCAGTGATAACATTCCTTCTAAAGCTGTATCTTCACACTAAAGGATATTCTCTGCTTTTGCTTTCCAAAGTAAAATAGATTGGATATTTGATTTCTCTTTGTCTTACATCAAAGGGAGATCATTTAGTTACAGATAAAGATATTAAACTCATTTTTGAAAGCCTTCAAACTATTGAAAATTTATATAGACAGATTCATTATGAAACTGATGATTTAGAACAATATTATGGGGTAGAATATAGAAAAGAACTTGTCACTTTAGCTTCGTATGAAGTCTGCTTTTTAATGGAGAACTTGTTTATTTTGAACAGATAATAGATAAAATTTTATTAACATTTAAGAATAATGAGCAGAGAATAATTCAACAAACCGGACTTTCTTTAAATGATTATATTAGTTTCTTTTTGGAATCACATGAATTATCATTAAAAAGAATTCAAGATATTTTACAGATTCTTAAAATACAAAATTTTGAAGGAATAGCTGACGATGTAATACATAGTTGTTCTGAATCCTTCTGAATTATTACCAGTAAGATTGTCTACACATCTATGCGTGGGTGTAAACGACTATCAAGTTTTAGGAGTAGAAAAGGCTGCTTCTTTATTAAATATTTTTTCTACAGAAAAAACAGATGAAAGTAAAGGAAATTACTATGGAGCAAAACAAACTATATTATCCAAGCCGTTTATTAAAGTATCAAATGAAAAATATTTATTATATTATGACACACAATTATTAGTGGCTATTTACGAATGCTTACTCAATTTGCTTGATGATAAAAGAAATAATAAAAGTAGCACACTTAGGAAAACTTTTTTAGAAAATAAAACAAGAAAACTATTTGAAAACTTTTTTTCTCCAGACACAAAGTTTTTCTCAAATTACTACTTAGAATCCTCTGATAAAGAAAAGGATTTATTAGTTATTGGTCATAACTTTGCTTTAATAGTTGAGTGTAAATCAGATAAAATGACAGAGCCTTTCCGTAATACTGATAGAGCATGTACACGCTTAAAACGAGATTTTGAATCAAGTATTCAGAAAGGATATGAACAGGCTTTAGAAGTAGAAGAAGCCTTTTATAATTGTAAAAATGATTATTTGAAGATTTGTGATAAAAATCATCAAATAGTTGCTAAGATTCCTATCGGGAAAATAAATAATATATATTCATTGATAGTAACACAAGAAAGATATGGACTTATCCAAATAGATTTAGGGTTATTGCTGCATAAACAGGAAGAAGTAATATATCCATGGTCTGTGTGTATTGATGATTTGGAAACGATACTGTTAACATTTGCCAGAAAAGATAAACCTTATAAGTATTTTTTGGAATATTTAGATGAAAGAGAGAAGTTAAATGAAAGAGTTATTTGTCAAGATGAATTAGATCTTGTTGCAAATTTTATAATGGTTCCTAACGATTTTATTGAATTTTGTAATTCTGATAAAGTAATTACATTTCAACCGGACAACTGTTTATTTTTTGATGACTTATATCATTATTGTGGAATTGGATTTGAAAATGAAATAAATTTATTGAATAAATTTGATATTAGTGTATATTCTTATGTGGTCTATTGTTTATATCGAAAACTGAAACTTGAAGTTCCCAAACAGACCAAAAAAATTCATGAAGAAATATGATATTGATAATAGAGGGATGGACTTTTTTGATAAACAAATATTCCAAAATCCTACTGAACTTAATAAGTTGTTTCTTCAACAATTGGGTGATAAATCTTTTAAGTGGAATAAATTAATTCCAGAATATAAGAGATTTAAAGATTTTATTATGAGCAGAAAACACTGTTTAATAAATAGTAAAGATGTCTAAGATATATCTATTGTTATTGCTCACTTAATTGATAGATGCAAGTTTGGTATTTATTGATTTATGAAAACAGACTTTGGGGTTAAAGCCATTTTGTCAGTATACTGGCAAAATAATAGTTAAATAATATGAATATTTGTCAGTATTTTGTTTTGGTATAAAGATTGTATTTCTAAGTTTAAATTGTTTTCTTGTATGTTTCTGTAATGCCGATGTTTCTATGTGGGATTAGTTATGTGTTGCTAACGATATTTGATTAAATATAAAAATTTTCTAAATTTTATAATACATAAATTATGAATACGATTCTAATTGGTTATGACCTCAATAAAACGGGGCAAGATTATTCTACTCTTATTGAAAAGATAAAAACATTTGCGACTTGGTGGCATCATTTAGATTCTACTTGGATTGTTAAGACGGATTTGACTTGTGTGCAAGTAAGAGATATTTTAAAATCTCTTATTGATTCTAATGATGAATTATTAGTGGTAAAATTAACAAGTGAGGGTGCTTGGTGTGGTTTTAATGAAAAAGGTTCAAAATGGCTTAAAGATAATTTATAGTATTTATTAGTTTTAGTGTAGAATTTGTGCCATATAACTTTCATGTTGTGTGTAATTTAATTAAAAAACGTGAGGGATTATTATAGATAACTTTCAAAATTTTGATATATTAAAAACAATTTTCTATTTTTGAATTCAGATGATGTAAACGGCAGCAACCGACAGAAATCTATCTGCTGTGAAAAAGGTGGAGTTTGCAAACATATTTTTGTAACTTGTTGAAAATGTAAGATATACCACTGGGTATAAAATCCCAGCTGGATCACTGAAAGATGCGCCAAATGGCGGACGAACTAATTCAAACCTTTCTAAACTAATGTTTTAGGAAGGTTTTTTCTTTTCCGGCGAGTCAGGCCGAAGTCACGAAAAAGCCACCCCGAAGACAAAAAATCGTTACTAATCCGTTACGGTAAAAATAGAAAGTCAAAATCGTTACGATTTTAACATTAATTCATTGATTTGGCGTTGTTTGTCTTTTGAGTGTCTGCTTTTGTTTCAGAGAATCAAAATAGTTTTGTGAATAAAAGGAGAGACACTATGAAAAGTACATTCAGGATTCTGTTCTGCCTTAAAAAGAATGAGCCGAAGAAGAACGGACACGTTACGATCATGATACGGATAACCGTAGACGGCTCCAACACCCAGTTCAGTAGCAAACTTGATATTCATCCCGATGATTGGGACGTATCCAAAGGACAAGCAAAAACGGGTAATGGATACAGTGCTAAAAATTCTGCCCTCAATCGACTGTTTGAAACCATTAAATCCGAGCTGATTGTCCATTACAACCGTCTGATGAACGTCAAAGGCTATGCCCTTCTCGAACAGATCTGTAACGCTTTTTTAGGGTTAGAGGAAAAGGAAAAAACGCTGATTACCTACTTTTCCCAGTTCAACGAACAGTATAAACAAAAAGTAGGAACGATCGCCACCCCAAAGACCTACTCCCATTATGAACTGACGAAACAACGTCTGATTGATTTTATGAAGGGAAAGTATCACGTGTCCGATATGCCCGTGCGTGAACTCAATACGGTGTTTATTGAAAACTTCTATCTTTATTTACGGAATACATGTGGCATCAATAATAACACTGCCATGAAGTTTGTGCAGCGTTTCCGCACAGTCCTTAGTTATGCTAGGATGTTTTAATTCTCTCTATTTCCTTAATCCAATGAGCAGTTCGATATATCATCCATATAAAAAGGTGTATTAGATACACCAAGTAGAATAATACAAATAAAGCTAATTCATCATCGGAAGTATTAACAATCTCATAACTGTCAGATTAAGTCTTGACTAATTCAGTATATCATAACCGACTTATTGATGTCTTTTCTTATTTCTTCAGCTTTGATTCGCATTACTCAAAATCATCTTCATCTTCTGAATTTTCATCCTCATCTACATTTGATTCACCTAAAAATCCCGCCATTGCTAATGGTGTGTACATTGGCTGAATAGAGGCGGCTGCTACATTTTCCCAAGACGGGAGAGTAATTACTCTATCAGATGAAAACTCGTCCAAAGCATTGCGAGATACATTCAATATTTCGAGTGTATCAATATCCATAGCAGCATCTATCATTGCAGAATCCTTATCTGAAAGCATCCCTTCGAGATATGCTGCCAATTCCTAATCTGATATTTTATTGAACTTTTCCATAAGTCTCTACTTTTTCATTAAACAATGTTGCAACTTGCATTGCAACCAAGAAGCACTCTTCAAAAACCGAATCTTTCATATTAAACAAAACATTCTTACGCTCATCAATGGTTGCGTTCCCATCGAGAACTCGGCCAAGTAGCTCGAAATTATTTATTTGAGTTATACTATTTTCTATAACCTATTGCAGCCATTTGTTTTTGTAAACATTTTCTTACTCGATTATAACGAGTGTAAACATGACCAGCAAACTATTCTTCTGTTTTTGCGTCTGAATTCAACGAAGTATCTCTTGCCAACACTATTTTAGCCTCTTCAAGAATATCTCCGGGCTTCTCTCCATCTATAAGAATACGCTGAACGAGAAATCTATCAAATGGTTGTAATCTTTTTATAATCTTGTTAAGATCTTCCATAAAGAACAAATCACCATTTCTATCGTCTTGCAAATTCATAACAAGAGCAATATTCTCATCCAATGGTAATACTTCCTTATCGCGTTTATGCTGAAAATATCTTGATGTGATAATAGTTACATACGAGTTTAGCATACATGTAAACTTAAATATTCTCAACTTATGCCAATTATCAGCAAAGAGGAGCTCGTAGAACTCCCTTATAAGTTTCTCTGGTGATTGTTTGTCTTGGCAGAAATATTGCCCTATATAATTCAACATACCACGTCAGCGTACAAAAAAGAAGTTTTGTAATGTACGCTGGTCTGACAGAATTAAATTCCTTACTATATCTTGATCTGATAAACTCATAAAGTGATTCTAAACATTAGTAGACTGTAAAAGATTTAGATTTTAGACGCATATCATTGTACCATACCTCAATCTTATATGTACCTTTAGTCCAATTGCCTTTCTTCTTTTTACCCCAGCTAGATAATTCTCTTTTGTTTTCGCCTTCGTAAATATATCCTGTAGTCGAATATGAATATCCACTAGGAGTTTCAGACGAAGTACTCCCCGTACTCAATGTACCATCTGGCTTATATAGTTTAATCAAAAATTTTCTATTTCCTTCAATTAAGCCTATATAATTTATGCGAGGTGTCAAGTACATAGAATTCTTACTATATATGGTACCACCAAATCCCGTTTCCTCTTTGCTATCTTTATAGTGATTAGCTATTTCGATATCGGTAACAATTAATGGTAAATATTTACCTATCTTGTTCTGATAGTTTGATAGTTTTCTTTGAGCTTGAGCCAAATCGCTTTTGGCAGAAGATAACCTACTATTAGCCGAAGATAAATCACCCCTTAAATCATTGATAAAGTTTTCTTGGGCTTGGGTTGTATTGGTGAGAGAATCTATCGAGTACTTATTCTTGGATAATTCGTTCTGAAGTGTCCCAATTCGTGAAATTTTTTCAGATATTTCAATGGACATTGTGTCTATTTTTGCATTTGCAGAAGTCAAATCTTTATTAAGAGTCTTTATCTCTTCGTTTCGTTGTGATAAATTTTCAGTTAATGATTGAATATTGCTATTAAATGAATATAATGAAATTAAACAAGCGACTACTGCTAAGATTAGAAATACCACCATTCGATATTGTTTCTTTTGGCGACTAATTTTTAATAGTTTCGTTTCTAATTCCGAAATCTCATTACTCGATTTTCTCAATGTGTTAACATACCCTAATATATAAGGATTATCACGTGATATAATAATATTATCGTATATGTTCAATAAATCTATAAGTTGTGTATGAGTATCATCATAAGCCAAGACTATATTTCTTTTCTTCTCAGATGTATAAATTTGCGTGGGCACATTTATGTATTCGGATAGTTGGTCATTAAAATGATTGCTAATGTAATTCCCATAGTAGTTCAGCAGTTCTAACCTGTCTGAAATAAAATCTATGCTAGGACATATGTTGCCTGCTGAATCATAATGTAAAAGCTCCCCTTTGTCTAATATATCAAGCATCAGATTATCATAGAAGTCAAATAGATACCTGAAATTTGTAGGAACAACATTGTTAAACTCACAACAAATTCCAAAATACCTAGAATCTGAATATCTATATTGATAGGTCACATAAGCCAGCTTGCCATTCATTGAAATGGCAAACTGGTTTATATTCTGCTTCTGAGCAGTATTTGCGAGAATGTTAGAAATTATTTCTTTTGAGTAATTATCAGGATATTGAGAATATCCCTTATGAGTACTTATAAAAAAATATATATTACAATTCATTACAAGTGAATATTATTAACTTATTGGTATTATCAATTGAAAATGAAGATATTCTATCAAATACACCATTCCCTAATAGCATTGGTGCGGATATGTTATTTGATACCGTAACATCCACGTCAGAACAAACAATCTTACCGCCAATAATCATTTCTTTAATGTTAAATACCATATTCTCAACGATACTTCCGTCAGCAATTGAGGATAAGGCATTACCTTTATAATCATCTTCTGATAGAAGTCCAGATTGGGCTAAGTATTGAGCTTCTTTAATTGAAATTAAAACGCCAGAACAACCTGTATCTACTATCATATCAAATGTTGGTCCTCCATTAATCTTAACAGCAATATACTTTACACCATTTTTTTCTGTATATGGAATGGATATTGTTTCGTTTCCTACATTTGCAGGCTGCTCATAAACAAAGTTGTCTGTCCAAATATTTGGATCAAAGCTATTCTTGTTTTTCTTTTTATTACCACTACATGAGCATAAAGCTATTGCCATTATAATGCATAATATTGTTTTTATTTTTATCATGCCAAATAAAGAAATTTTAGTGTTTACTCTGAAACAGATACAGGGCGAGACTTTATTATATTGTTACCTACACAATAAATAATATTAAAAGTAGTCCAGTTTGGATCTACAGATAAACTTGCAGTTTTTCCATTATCAGTGGAGGGTATAGAAATCTTTGTACTATCATTTAATTGAATAAAAAACTTCCCTCCTCCTATTTTTAATGATTGATAAGGTTTTTTTCCTTTTTTTGCAGTTAATGTATATTTTTTACCTCTTTTCACAGATCCATCTCCTTGAATGTCAATAAAAGAAACTTCGTTTCCATCATAAGAATTCGAATCACCATCTATAACTGAACCGCCAGATTTTATATCTTCAACATTTTCTTGGATTCCTCTTATACTTCTCGTTATAGGAGACAATGCATTGTCAATCATTTCTTTTACATTGCCTTTAGTTGCGATATCTTGTGGGAGTATTCCTCCGTCTGAACTATGATTTGGCAATATAATTCCTGCAACTGCAATAATGGTAACTACTATAAGCGCGCCTACTTGAAAATGATGTTGTGTAAACTTAAATGTTCTTTTCTTATTGAGTTGATTGTCAATTTGTTCAATGTTCTCTTCGACTTTTTTTAATCTTGGATTGATTGCATCTATCAACTGATCTGTATGAGCACGTTTTTGTGCTATCGACTTTAATGTTACAATACAATTTTTAAGGGTTTCGTCATCACGATTATTTTGAGCTTGTTTTAATTCCTCTTTTAGAGCCTCTACTTGACGACGGCTTTCTTTTAGATTATTCTCCAGCGTTGTTTTTTCAGTCTCAAGAGTTGCTATAGACCCTTTCTGCTTGTCTATAACTCCATTTTGATACTTTATTGTTGTTCCTTGGGACTCAATGTCTTTTTTCTGATTAGATATTTTAGTCTTAAGTCCTTCGTTTTCACTTTGCAAATTACCATTATCAGATTCTAGTGTCTTTATTTTGCTATCTTTTGTACGATTGTCAACTTGCAAAATCTCTACTTTCTTGTACGATACAGGATAATATGGCGATATACTTTTCATAGAATCTCGAAGTAAAATATTGACAAATGTTTTGTTGCCTACATCATCAATAGACCATTTCTCAATCCACCCATCGTCTCTATGTTTTGGCGAAAAGTTCTCAGGGAATTCTACCAAATTATGTTCAAATAGATGTATATTCTTGCGAACAACTCTATCAACTCTTTTTAAGATATCGGTATTATTTACAGAATCGAAATCATCTATCACATATTTGTATCGTTCCCCTGTCTTAACTAATATCGAATTCAAGGTTACTTTCTTGAAGCAAGCATCAAAAAGTTTATATAATTCTACAAAATCAGAACAGAATACACCTGCAAAGCAAATGGTCATACCAAAGTATGAACCTGGCCTTGATTCATAATCATCTACGTTACTTAAAATTAAGTAATGATAATATGAGCATATCGTATTTCCTAAATAGCGAATATCTACTATCATCTGTGTCGGCACATTAGTTGCCGACACAGAATTGTAAAATGATTTAAGATATTCACTATCATTTATATCCCCCCAAGCTTGACTGCCATATGGGACGCCATGAATAGAAAATGTATAGTTCATAATTATCCCCTTATGCGTTTATATATTATTTTCCACAAACGTGATGGATGAGAATCATGCCCTGCTTGGAAAGATTTGTATGGTTTTCCATTAGCATCTTGTCCCTCAACGTATGTTCCTGTCTGAAATGCCGTAAAATCATAACGAGGTTTGCTTCCAAAAATTCCTTTATCAGTGAAACTCTTAAACAGCTGAGGATATAAACCATCTACATAGCAGAAAAGTCCATCCATATTAATATTAATTGGAGATAATACAAATGAACTTGTTGCAGGCAAGTCTACTTTATTTTCCACGAAAATAATTCTATCCCGGCTATCTATTACACTGCGTAAGTCTTGTATCTTTTTAACATATGCAAATCTGTCTTCTTGACTCATACCTGGCTCCAAAAATATTAACCAAATTTTACGATTATTACTTGCAATGATTTGATGCAAGTAAGCAGGAAACTGAGCTGTTGGATTTTGTGGGTTAAATAAAAATTCTCCAGGAGACTCTACAAATTGACAAATTGTTCTACCATTTTTTCGTTCATTTACACGAAGCAACATAAAGTCTATATACTTTGTACCATCGGCAGCTTTATCTGCACCTACTGCTGCATTGAAATTTTTACACAACTCATTGACTTCGGAGTCTGTAGAATTTCTAAATGTTTGATCTGGCATAAAGTCATATGTACCAGATAAATATCTAGTAAGGCGAACTAATGTCATTGTCTTGCCACAAGATGGTGGCCCAAACAAAATGATCATAGGCGCATTATGATCTGTTATAACGACATTATATGTTTTAGCATTATTTTTATTAATCGTTGACTGATTATTATTAACAATATTATCTGTCACATTTGTATTTGCAGTCTTATCAATTTCATTATTTACATTTTGCCCCTGCACGTCATCAAAGTTAAAATCTTTTGCCATAATTCTGATTATATAATGTTATTAATAAGTTTTTTTAAATGCAATAGCAAAAAATAATAATCCAGCGATATCAATAATTACTGATATGATAATCCAATAAAACATATCAAAGTCAAGATTACTCATTTTGCCTTGTAAATAATCTCCCCACAACTTGAATACGCTATGCAATCGTTCAGTCTTGTAAATTTTATACGATTTAACATTACTATCTTTATGCCCAGCATTAGCATCAATCAACATTTCAACATTATCAAGAATTTTGTCTTTGTAATCAGGATTGTTATACGCATTGTCAAGAACCAATCTAGCTGCTTTAATTCTATCCTGATGAGGAATATCCGTATTTCTCTGGTAATCTTTCACTTGCTCTATTTTAGTGATATAATTTAACAGCAGATTCTTTTTTTCAGCATTATAGGCAATCTCTCTTTCTCGTACTCCATTTATTTCATCAATCTTTTGTTTCATCAGATTGTTAATTTGAGGAATATAGTGTTTTTTAATTCTTTCACGTTCGCTTCCAGAGGTGTTTCTTTGGTTTGTATGTAAAAAATATGAGTCAGGATTTACTCCACAAGTCACTTCAATATCTTTTAAGATATTAAATGCCTCGACGCCTAAACCTGGTCTATCAGTATGATTGATTTCTGTCACAAACCTATCTCTTAATGTGGCTACTTTAGATTTTATTTGTTCTATTTCTTTGTCTTTCTGCGCATTGATATCTAAACCGAGCAGTTGAAGTTCTGTGTTTAATGTTTCTTTCTGATTGTCTAATTCAGCAACAAGGACTTTATCTATAACTTTTGTATAAAATAACGAGTGAGTATTGGTAGGCATACTACATACCAACCAAAATAATAGGACACCAAAGAGTCCAAGAATAAAATCTCGACGACGGTGATCAACATATACATCCATATTAAGAGCATCTATCACTAATTTAAAGCAATAAGATGTGAGCAAATAGATGCCAAATGCAAAAATAAACATCATAGTAAATAATACCCAGAATGGAATATCCATTTCCAATGTAAGACTTAACGATTGAGCTGTTGCTACGCAACTAATAACCGCAAAGATAAGAAATGCTATAGCGCAAATCTTTTGAAATAAGTTTTTTTCATTCATAGTTTGATATATAATAGTTTGTTACTTGTCTTTATATGTTTTTAAATTTTATATTTTAACAGATAAATATCAGCCATCATATTATTTAATGATGGGATATTACTAATTCTCTATAGTATATAATTTATGGACTCATAAGTTACATTGACAAACTGTTCATCTTCGAATTATTGTGACTGAATCTATTATTGTTTTTAAATTCTTTAGTATACGACAAAACACTACTTGAATAAATTCGAGTAGCGCTCTTGTGGAAAGACTGTAGTTGCAGACAATAACAAGATTATCAACACTATGGCATACTTTTTGCAGCACATTTCTTATATTATTTTTTTCAACACTCTATGTAAGAGTTCTTGAAAATATATTCATGTCAGATTATTAGCAAAATACCTATTTGCTTAGTTTGACCTTTGCTTAACACTTATACGTTTTGTTCAACAATTTATATCTTATATGAAAATTTTTCTTAATAAAAGTGTACTCAATATCAATAAATTGCTTATTTTTGCAGTAGATTCAAGAACTCTTACATAGAGTATCTTAATTTCGTTCAACATTTGTCGATTCTCATTTCATTTCCAATCTTATTCAGCTATATGGCTTTTATGATAATATTGTTAGCCTTATCAATCTCCGATGTATCGAGTGATGCCATATAGATGCGAGTGGTTTTTTCAGATTCATGTCCTAATCCTTCGCTGATAACCGAAAGGGGTACATTCTTACTTTTTGCAGCCGTACACCAGCTGTGCCTTGCAGAATAGAAATTAAGTTCAGACGATAGTTTTAACATCGTTTCAATACTTTTCAAATGGCGATTAACCTTGTTGCTAGCCTTGATATACTGCTTCCGCTCATTGCCAAGCAGTGGATCAATGAATGGAAGCAGGTAAACTGAATCCTTGTTTTCATACTTGCCGATGATTTCCAGCATCGGTTTCTCCAACTTGATAAAGAGTTGCTGGTCAGTTTTGCGTCTGCGGTAACTGAGGTAGTCATTGGAGATATTTTTCTTCTTTAGGTAGCACAAATCCACAAAAGCCATTCCTCTGAAATAAAAACTGAGTATAAAAGCATCACGAGCCATCTCGAACTTCGGGTTCATTGATAAGTCCAAATGCTTGATTTGACTAATTACCTCTATCGGTAATGCTCGCTTTACCGTCTTTGCTACACCTGTATATACCTGCTTGAATGGATATTGATTGATAACTAACCCTTTTTCAACAGCACTATTATATACTGCCCGAAGAATACGCATATAGAATGAAGTAGTATTAGGGCTATCGCCTTTGGCTTTTAGATGAGCCTCATATAACTGCATCA
>JAEXFF010000406.1 GCA_023400335.1 Bacteroidota bacterium | reverse complement strand
GAGCTAATCTCAGGTAGTAATCTGCTTTATCTGTGTTGTTATCACTTTTTTCAATAGCCTCTTTTAAATAACTTTCAGTCTTATCGTATTCCTGTCTTTTCAAAAACATAATCGCCAGGTTATAAGCTGCAACAGCTGTCGGTTCCTGCTTGTACAAATTCTCAGCTACTTCTGCAAATAAAGGCAGATCTGTACATTCACTTCTTCTCAACAAATTGGACACCTCTTTTAAAACTTCCAAATTTTCCGGATCTTTTTCAAACTTCGGTCCTAAGAAAGTGGCTAAAGTTTCACAATCAGCCACTCCTGCATTAAAGAACAAGGCGTCAATAGTATTTTTTATATCTACATATGCATCTGTATTCTTACCATTCAACTTCCCTTTTTCTGCATAATCCGAAAACTCCAGATACAGATTTACATAATCGTCTTTCGATAATTCTCCTTTCTTCAGCAGGTCGTCTGCCACGGCAAAAGTTACTTTCACCGTCAGCGGATGCGTTTTAGCTCCTTCCAGTTCATACGATTTATATAAATAACCATAAGCTTCCTTGACGGCAGCAGGGTCATTATTCTTCAAACGATACAGATTAAATCCTTTTTTACCCAAAGTATAACCTTCTCCGAAGCGGGAATGATCTCCAAAATATTTAATCCATTGATCATAAACCATCATCAGCGTATCAATATATGCCGGATTTTTTGTCTGCGCATACATATTCATCATAATATCTTCTCCCCTAACATAAGTGTTCAACTGAAACCGGGGTGCATTATTGAATACATATCTCCAGGAAGGCAATGCATCCTTATAATTCTTCTGTTTTACAAACTCACTGTAAATAGAGGCCTGTTCAATCGTTTTCGCACTATCGATCCCGTATTTCGAATCCAGTGTCTGAGCATTAACAACCCCTGTAAATAAACAAATACCAAACGCTAAGACAAAAAACTTCTTCATAATTATTTTTTTTATTGTATCTGAATCTTTGTGTAAAAAATCTATTCCGTTTTGCGTGCAAAAATAGGACTATTTTTTTAAAAACCACAGCATTGCACTATTAATTTAAGGTTTCCTTATCTTTTTTATTATATTCTAAGATATCACTCAAACCGATAAAACCCAAATTTTCTTCATAAGCAATCCCTGCTATCAATTTATCTTTTATAAAAAAACTATTTCCGCCTGTCAATATAACTTTACCTTCCGGAAAATTTTTATAAAATAATTCAATATATTTCTGTATTTCAAAAACTATGCCATTCATGACCCCGTTCTGAACCGCCTCCTCTGTTGTTCTGCCCATTTCCCCGAAATTCATCTCTCCCTCCATATAGGGCAATCTTGCAGTAAACTCGTGTAAAGAGCGAAAACGGATTTGCTGACCGGGAGAAATGTTCCCTCCCAGAAAAATACCGGTCTGCGTCACATAATTATAAGTAATAGCCGTCCCCGAATTAATTACCAGCAAATCGGTTTGAGGAAAGAGCTTCCAAGCTCCCACACAAACGGCAATCCGGTCTACCCCTAAGGTCTCCGGAGTCTGATAATCAATCTGTAAAGGATAAATTACTTCTCCTTCACTATCCAGCCAATAGTTAGCTGTTCTTTTTAATTGTTCTCTCAAAGTTTCCTCAATCTTTCCGCTTCCGGATAAAAAAATATCCAATTTCGTTCCCTTCATGGTATATTCTTCTATCTCTTCCAGCATTTTTTCCCGGCCCACTCCTGTAAACATTTCTTTTCCCGGACTGCAAAAAGCATATTTAAAACGGGTATTTCCAGCATCTATAATTAAATTCATTTTTCCTTAAATTAGTTTATAGCTTTTCCGGGATAAACTTATTCCTCATTTTCCAGAATATTTTTGAACATTTTTTCTACATATCTGGACATTTTTTCCACATTTGTGATTTCGGTAAAAACCAAAGAAAGTCTGTCATTTTTCTCACTCATCCGGCAAGGTAACTCCTGTCGTTGTACAAATTTAAGCAAACGGGTAAAAATAGCAGAGGAATAAAAAGGTGAGGTTTGCTCTCCCACAAAATATACAATCATTTTCCCATTTTTTACCAAAACCCTCTCTATTCCCAATGCCTGGCATTTTTTCCGGATCTTTACAATTTCAATCAGGCCTTTAACCTGAGCAGGTAATTCCCCGAAACGATCCTGTAATTCTTCTGTAAATTTTTTCAATTGGACTTCTTCTCCTATATTATCCAATTCGCGGTACAAACGGATTCTTTCGCTCACATTTTCCACGTAGGTTTCAGGTATTAATATCTCAAAATCCGTTTCTATACTACATTCTGTAACATATTCCCTGACGGTATCTTCCCGTCCGGTATTCAGTTCCGGAAATTCTTCCTCCCTCAGTTCCAGGAGGGCTTCATTTAAAATACGCTGATAGGTTTCATAGCCGATTTCCGATATAAAACCCGACTGTTCTGCTCCCAGAATATTTCCGGCTCCCCGGATATCCAAATCCTGCATAGCAATATTAAAACCACTTCCCAATCCGCTGAAATCCTCAATAGCTTTCAATCTACGCCTGGCATCCGGATTCATTAATTCCAGTGAAGGGGTAAGTAAATAACAAAAAGCTTTTTTATTGGAACGTCCCACTCTTCCCCTCAGCTGATGTAAATCGCTTAGTCCATAATTCTGGGCCTGATTGATAATCATTGTATTGGCATTCGGGATATCCAATCCGGACTCTATAATGGTAGTGGCAATCAGCACATCATAATCTCCCCGGATAAAATCGTGCATGGTTTTCTCCAATTCTTCCCCAGGCATTTGGCCGTGAGCGATACAAGTCTTTACCTGAGGTACTATCCGGTGTAACATATCTTGTATATCCCGGATATTTTCCACCCGGTTGTGAATAAAAAAGACCTGTCCGTTACGGGAAATTTCATACAATATCGCTTCTTTTATGAGTTTTTCGTCAAAACGATGCAATTCTGTCACAATCGGATACCGGTTCGGAGGAGGAGTGCGGATAATGGACATATCCCTTGCTCCCATTAACGAAAATTGCAGGGTGCGGGGTATAGGGGTCGCCGTCATGGTAATGGTATCGACATTGACTTTTAAGCTCTTCAATTTTTCTTTTACCCCTACTCCGAATTTTTGTTCTTCATCAACAATTAACAAGCCCAAATCCTTAAATACCACATCTTTTCCGGTTAAACGATGTGTCCCGATAATAATGTCTACTTTCCCCGCTTTCAAATCAGCCAAGACTTTTTTTACTTCCGGACTTTTCCTCATCCGGCTGATATATTCTACCCGGCAAGGCATACCTTCTAACCGCTTGACAAAAGTGTTATAATGTTGAAAGGCCAGTATGGTAGTAGGAACTAAAATAGCCACCTGTTTACTGTCGGCTACAGCTTTAAAGGCTGCCCGGATCGCCACTTCAGTCTTGCCAAACCCCACATCCCCGCATACCAAACGATCCATGACCTGCGGACGTTCCATATCGCTTTTGACAGCCTCTATTGCTTTCATTTGATCAGGGGTTTCTTCATACATAAAAGAAGCCTCCATTTCCTCCTGTAAATAACTGTCTTTACTGTAAGCATAAGCAACCTCTTTTTTCCGCTTCGCATACAAAGCGATTAATTCCCTGGCTATATCTTTTACCCTAGACTTGGTTTTCTGTTTCAGTTGATTCCAGGCTGTACCCCCCAACCGGTTAACTGTAGGCGGAACCCCGTCCTTCCCTTTGTATTTGGATATTTTATGAAGAGAATACAATCCAACATACAACTCGGAATTATTTTTATATACCAACCGGATCGCTTCCTGCTCTTTTCCGTTATTATTAATTTTTACCAGTCCCCCAAAGCGTCCGATCCCATGATCCACATGTACTACATAATCTCCCGGGTGCAGATTCTGCAATTCCCCTAATGTAATCGATTCCCGTCCTTTCCGGATACGGGTCGTCTGCAATTTATACTTATGGTAACGATCGAATATCTGGTGCTCCGTATAAACGCAGATCCGCAGCTGATCATCGGAAAAACCTTCGTGAATAACTCCCTTCAAATAGGTAAAATCAACCGGAAAACCTTTATCTGAAAAAATATCCCGGAGACGCTGGATCTGCATATCATTGACAGAACAGATATAAATTTGAT
>JAEXFF010000399.1 GCA_023400335.1 Bacteroidota bacterium | reverse complement strand
CCAGGGTATCCCCCGGCATACCGACCCCTCTTTTGATATAATTTTCCCTTTTATCCACAGGACGGGAAATAATTTCAAAACGCTGTTTCATCAGGTCCCGGACTTTCGCTTCGGCTTCCGCTAAGGTCATATTTACCCCCTGGCTCTGTTCCGCCCGTTGATAACTCCGGGCATTCGTGCGCAACTGGGAATAATAATCCGGATTTTCATTTCCGATGATAACCGTATCGCCCGCAGGGAAATTGAATACGATAATGTCATTCCGCTTGATCTCACTGGTGCCGGCAATCCGTTTATAAGGCCATTGGATCAGTTCGGAATAAGCTTTTGTACTTTGTGTAAAAGGCAGGGTATGATGTGTAAAAGGCACCGCTAAAGGAGTGTTGGGCAGCTTGGGCCCATAGGCAACCTTACTGACAAATAAATAATCTCCCACTAACATCGATTTTTCCATGGAAGAAGTCGGAATCGTATAGGCTTCAAAGATAAAAATCCGGATCAGAGTAGCAGCCACAACCGCAAATATCAGCGCAGCGATCCATTCTACCGCCTTGGTCTGTTTCTTCACGCCTTTCTTTTTCCAGAAAGCCCAATGGACCCTCCGGGTAATGTAGACATCGAAAATCACCGGTACCAATATCAGTAACCACCAGCTTCCCACCCACAATACCCATAGCAGATATACGACCAATACCAGACTGAATTTGAACCATTTGTTTCTCAATAAATTTCTCATATTTTCTTTATTAGTATGCGATCCTGTATTTGAAAATCCCCTTATATGCTCAACAAATCGTCCATCCCGAATATTCCTGTTTTTCCCGCCATAAATTCGGCAGCCAATACGGCTCCCTGTGCAAAACCCTCCCGGGAAAAAGCGGAATGCCGGATTTCCACTTCATCAACTCCGGACTTATAAGTAACAACATGTATTCCAGGGACCTCTCCTTCCCGCTTTGCTTTTACCGGAAGCACATCCCCGGCCATTTCCGCTTCGTGTACCAATTGCCAGCGTTTATAAGCCGGATGATTGTCCAGTATGCCCTGAGCCAAAGTAATCGCCGTCCCGCTGGGTTTATCGAGTTTGTGAATATGATGAGTCTCTTCGATATATACCTTATAATCACCGAATTTACTCATAATTTTAGCCAGATATTGGTTCAAATGAAAAAATAAATTGACCCCTATGCTAAAATTGGAAGCATAAAAAAAGCCCCCTTCTTTTTGCCGGCAATAAGCGATGACGTCTTCCCATTGGTCCAGCCAGCCGGTAGTACCGGATACCACGGCTACTCCTTTTTCAAAACACCATTTATAGTTCCCGACAGCAACTGAAGGTGCAGAGAATTCAATAGCAACGTCAGCCTCCGCCAGCTGTTCGTCCCGGCAATCAGCCCGGTTGTTTTCATCCACTTTTAATACCACGGTATGCCCCCTTTCTACGGCAATCTTTTCAATTGCCTTTCCCATACGACCGTATCCTAACAATGCTATTTTCATAATTTAAATTCCAATTTCCTCCTTCCTTACTGTTTTCTCCCGTCAGGAGGTTTTATTCCATTTTCTCTTTAAAGAGCGTACAAACGGAATGCCGTTTTAATATCTCATTTTCCTGCTGAAATACAGCTTATTTTAGGCAAAGGTAATAAAAAAGGCTGCCTTACAGCAGCCTTTTCTTCGATTTTTTATCATTACTTAGCTAATTCTTTCACTTTCGCAACTACAGCCTTGAAAGCTTCCTGGTGGTTCATGGCTAAATCGGCCAGCACCTTACGGTTGATGTCCACTTCTGCCTTGTGTACCAATCCCATAAATCTGGAATAAGACAACCCTTCCAGTCTTACTGCAGCATTAATTCTCTGAATCCACAATGCGCGGAATTCTGACTTTTTCTTACGTCTGTCACGGAACGCATATGTCAACCCTTTTTCATATGTGTTTTTAGCAACCGTCCAAACATTTTTTCTGGCACCAAAGTTTCCTTTGGTTTCTTTTAAAACCTTTTTTCTACGTGCTCTTGAAGCAACGGCATTTTTAGCTCTTGGCATAATCTTTGTTTTTTAAATGTCAGCGTTTCATCGTTCTGAAAACTTATGGGGCATGACATTCAGGTTAATAAACTTTGTTTTTTAATTTCTTACATGGCCAACATCTGTTTCACAGCCTTCAGATTGGCGTGAGCAACAAGAGTGGAATGAGTAAGATTTCTCTTTTGTTTTGTTGTTTTCTTAGTCAAAATATGACTTTTGAAAGCATGTTTTCTTTTGATCTTCCCGGTAGCGGTCAAAGTAAATCTTTTCTTTGCGCTACTCACTGACTTCATTTTTGGCATTTTCGCTTAATTTAATTGTGTTTCAGAAAATATGTAATAATAAAAAATCCATGTTGAATGTTTCAATGATGAATGGCACTTCGCAACTGCCTGAGACGCGTCAGACGACTCGCTGCTGAACGGAAAACTGTTCCTGATTAAAATATGAATCCGAACTGAAGGTTCGTTAATCAGCAAAACATTCCTCTGCCCCTGACGGAAGTCTCCATCCCATCAAAAAAACGTTTGAACATTTAAACACTTAGATATTCAAACCTTCCCTTTATTTCTTCGGTGCCAGTACCACGATCATTTTTTTCCCTTCCAATTTGGGAGCGGATTCGACTTTTCCATAGTCTTCCAATTCGGAAATAAACCGGCTGAGGATATCTGAACCCTGATCTTTAAACAAAATAGAACGTCCCTTAAAGAAAACATAAGCCCTTACTTTAGCTCCTTCTTCCAGGAACCCCTTGGCATGTTTCAATTTAAAATTAAAATCATGCTCATCTGTCTGAGGTCCGAAACGAATTTCCTTGACGACCACCTTCACACTCTTCGCCTTGATCTCTTTTTGCTTTTTCTTCAGCTGGTACAAATACTTACTGTATTCAATAATCCGGCATACGGGTGGATCTGCATTCGGAGAAATTTCTACTAAATCCGCACCTGCCGCCTCAGCCATAGCTAATGCTTCCCGCAACGGATAAACTCCCGATTCAATATTTTCACCAACAACCCTCACGGTCGGTGCTTTGATTAACTCATTGATTTTGTGTTGTGGTTCTTTGTTAATCTGACGGTTTCTTGGACCTCTGAATTCCATTCTTGTTGCTATATTAAATCCTCCTTATTTTATTACAAATTATATGCCTTCCGCAGAAGGAATATAATTTTTGTTATTATTCATTATAGATCGACTTTAATTGTCCGTCTACTTCTTTTTTAATCATTCCGATAAATTCTTCTACGGTCATGGACCCCATGTCTCCCTG
>JAEXFF010000383.1 GCA_023400335.1 Bacteroidota bacterium | reverse complement strand
AACCGACTCTCCCTTCAAAACTTCCGTCTTCCGCTTCATTCAGATACCCGATCGTACGGGTAGCCAGATTTACGTGGGGCTGTAAACGAACGCTATTCATTTCTTCTATCAATCCCCCCGAATTCCGTCCTTTCCGGAAAATGGGAAACGTTCTGATCTTTTTCAATTCATTAAAAGACACTTTCCGCCGGTTAATCAGATAATACGTTTTTTTCCGGGCACGGGCCTCCTCCAAATGCTGCTTGTAAACCGCCTTACTTTCATCCCCGAAAAACCGGGATAAACACAAGGCAAGACTATCTACTTTTTTACCGAAAAGCTTACTATCCACTACCGATGCATCCCATCGTAATTCATAATAAGGCACGGAACTCGCTAACTTCCGCCCGTCACAGGCACAAATATCCCCCCGGTTCGGGGCTACTTCAAAATCCTTTACCCGTACTGCAACTGATTTCTTCCGCCACTTTTCCCCTTCCCACATCTGCACATGAAGAGTCTTAAAAATAACAGCTCCCGCAATTACAGTCATCAGGACATATACCAGTCCGATACGCCATATAATTTCGCCCTTCATCGACATTGCTACTACTTTTTATATAATTTTAAAGGAGGCTCTTTACTTTCCTGCAAATCCAGGCCTGCCTCATTTATCCTTCTCTTTACTTCCGACTGCTTACTGATAAACATCAAACGAGCTGCCGTCGTTATCGATTCAAAACGCAGCTCCCTAACTTCCCTCTCCATCTTTACTTTTTGTTTATATAACTTCTCTGTACTATACCCATTGGCAATATAAAATATCCCCAGAAAAGTCAGAAAAAGAATAAAAGCTATATTTTTCCTGATTACTTTATCCGCCAATATGCGGCCGTCCAACAGCTCTTTCACCGAACTTTCTAAAGTTTCCTTCAGTTCTTCGTTCGGCGAAATAAAATCTTTTGCTTTACTGAACAACTTCATATTCCTCCTCTTAAAAATTTACAATTCTCCCCCATTTACCGGCTTCGCAGCTATTCTTAATTTCGCACTTCTGGCCCGCGGATTTTGACGAATCTCCTCCTCTGAAGGCAGGATAACTTTCCGGTTGATCAGTTCAAACCCTTTCGTTTCATGCCCATAAATCGGATCTTTCTCTATCTTCCCCTCTACATTTCCCGTTTTAAAAAAATTTTTTACAATCCGGTCTTCCAAAGAATGATAAGTGATCACAACCAATCGCCCCCCAGGCTTCAAAACTTCTTTAGCCTGCTCCAACATCTCTTTCAATGCCTCTAATTCACCATTTACCTCAATCCGCAGGGCTTGATAAACTTTAGCCAGGTATTTCTTTTCTTTCATCTTCGGAATACAGGACTGAATCCCTGCGTATAAATCCCCAGAAGTAATTAAAGGGCGTTCCTGCCTTTTTTTAATTATTGCCCCCACCAGTCTTCCTGCATTTTCTACTTCTCCGTAATTTCTGAAAATAGTCAGCAAATCCTCCTCTCTGTAAGTATTCAATATATCGGAAGCCCTCAAACGGCTTTTCCGGTTCATTCTCATATCCAGTTCCGCATCAAACCGAAAAGAAAAACCGCGTTCCGCCTCATCGAACTCATGAGAAGAAACCCCCAAATCAGCCAGAATTCCATCTGCCAATTCCAATCCATAATACCTTACAAAATTGCGAAGAAACCGAAAATTATGGTGTACCGGAATAAACCGTTCGTCTACAGGCATATTCGCCACAGCATCCTCATCCTGATCAAAACCCATTAAAATTCCCTTACTTAGCCGCTCTAAAATAGCCCGGGAATGCCCCCCTCCACCATACGTCAAGTCCAGATATACTCCCTCCGGCTGAATATTCAACCCTTCTATAGATTCTTCCAATAACACTGGTGTATGATACTCTGACATACCCTATCCGATTATAAAATTTTGACCATAAAACGATTCCAGCGACAAAACGGTTATTTCCCGTTTCCAAAGATTTGTTGTGTCAACACGGCAAAGTCCGCCCCTTTCATTTCCACCCCCTTATACGCTTTAGCATCCCACAATTCAATTTTCGTATCCACCCCCGCTAAAACAATTTCTTTTTCGACCCCGATCTCTTCCAACATACGCCTAGGCAATAAAATACGGCCATTCCCATCCATTTCCACCTGCTGAGTCCCCCTGTATAACTCCCGAAGAAATGCCGCGTGAGTACGATCGAATAAATTTAGTTTCTCCCTCAGATCCGCCACCAGCATTTCCCATTCCCGATAAGGATACATGTCTATACAAAGTTCGAAAATATTCTTTCGCAACACAAATACCTCCTGTTGCTCCGTTTCCATAATTCTACGGAAAGACGAAGGCACTACCACCCGGTATTTACTGTCCGCTTTACACGAATAATCTCCGATAAATGATAACATATCTTCCTTTTTCTTTAGAGTACAATATAAAATACTAATAATCAACCATTTAATTCAACATCTCTCTTAGCAATTAAAAGGTACTTTCAAAAGGTAAAGGTAAAAAAAATTCCCCACTTCAAACCACTTTATCCCACTTTTTATAAAAATTATTCAAATTTTTCCAAATACTGCGTCCTGCGCAGGTTTCCGATTTTTTTATTTTTCAGTTCTTATTTTTTACTTATTATTTTGGTATTTTTGTCACATGATTTCAATGAATAACATAAAACACTTTTATAATCGGATTAAACAATTATTACTTTATCCGGGAAGAGAATGGGCTATTATATGCCGGGAAAGAGACAACGTTTCCAGACTTTTTAATATATTTTTCTTTCCGGTAGCGCTGATTGTTTCCCTGCTTGTCATTCCCGGCGGAATATACCGCTTCGGTACTTTTCAGGGCATCCTTTACGGCCTCATCAATTTTATCTCAGTAACAGCAGGCATTTATCTGGCTTTTTTAATTGTACGGGAATACCTGAACAATAAAACGCCGGAAGCAGAGAACACGGCTTTACATCTCACCGTATACAGTGCATCCGTTTTTGTTGTATTTCACAGTTTATCGGTAGCATTGATCAGTGGTTTTTTCAGTCAGTTACTGAGTTTGATCAGTCTGATATTTATCCGTACCCTTTATGCGGGTATTGCTGCAATCACACGCTTAGAAACCAATCAAAAAACCAATATCCTGATTATTGCGGCTTTATCTATAATTTGTATTCCGGTAATTTGCAAAAGATTGCTGATGATTTTATTTCATATACCCATTTTTAATTTGTAATCCATGTCAGGCGATATCAACATACGGAACAAACGGGCTTCTTTCGACTACGAATTTTTGGAAGAATACAATGCCGGTATTATCCTTACCGGTACAGAGATCAAATCAATCCGGGCAGGGAAAGCAAGCCTGGTAGATTCTTATTGCTATTTTGATAAAGGCGAATTATGGGTAAAAGGTATACATATTGCCGAATACCGCTTGGGCACTTATTACAACCACGAAGAAAAGCGGGAACGGAAGCTTCTTCTCACCCGTAAAGAATTGCGCAAACTTGAACGGAATGTCAAAGAAACGGGCCTGACCATTATTCCTGTCAAATTATTTATTACCGATAAAGGCTGGGCCAAACTTCGCATCGCCCTCGCCAAAGGGAAAAAAGAATACGACAAACGGGAAACGCTGAAATTAAAAGACGCCAAAAGAGATATGGAACGGGTACGCAAATTTTAAGGGGAAAAGGAAAGCCGTGCTGCAGTTTACAATCCGGAGATTCAAATTTCAGACGGAATATTCTGTAAATTAGAAACATAAAACGAAAAGAGAAGCTTGAATATTAAGAATTAAAATTGGGTAAATCAGAAAAAAAGCGGCACAAAAATGTCCAAAACAGGAAACATTTGTAAGGAGAGGCAGGATATATATTGAAAACCAAATCCGATAAGAACAAACCATTGCCGGAGATCCGGAACGAAAGATCATTTTTTTCCCTGTTTGGCTTCGGGTTTTTACTTTTATTGTTTACCTTCGCATTCGTTTGAAAAAGTCTTAGATTTAATCATAAAAATAACAGAATCATGTATCAAGGAATAAAAACAGTATCGTTTGAAGAGGCTGTGAAAGTGGTAAAATCCGGCGACCGGATCCACATCCATAGCGTAGCATGTGCTCCCCAAGGTCTTATCCAGGCCCTTTGCGCCCGTGGACGTGCCGGAGAGCTGAAAAATATAAAGTTACAGCACCTTCATACAGAAGGTTGTGCTCCCTATGCTGAACAAGAATTCGAAGGCGTTTTTTCCCTGGAATCTTTCTTTGTAGGCGGAAATGTACGTAAACCGACTCAGGAAGGATGGGCCGACTATATTCCTGTACATTTAAGTGAAACCCAAAAATTAATCCGTAGCGGGATTACCCCGGTAGACGTAGCCATGATTCAGGTATGTCCGCCCGATAAACACGGCTACGTATCTATGGGTACTTCCGTAGATGCTACTTTAGCTGCCGTACAAACGGCTAAAACCGTTATTGCTGTCATTAATCCCAACGTTCCGCGCGCCTGGGGAGATGCTATTATCAAATTATCCGATATCGATATTTTCTGTGAAGATAATACTCCCCTGATTGAAGCCCATCAGGCAAAATTATCGGAACAAGATATCAAAATCGGACAGCACTGTGCTGCTTTGATCGAAGACGGAGCTACCTTGCAAATGGGCATCGGAGCTATTCCGAATGCTGTACTTTCGCAATTGGGAAATCATAAAAATTTAGGTATCCATACCGAAATGTTTGCCGACGGCGTACTTCCCTTATATTACAAAGGCGTTATCAACAACCTGAACAAGAAATACGATAAAGGAAAAATTGTTTCCACTTTCCTCATGGGATCGAAAGAGGTGTACGATTTTATCGATGACAACCCTGCCGTAGCCATGATGGACGTAGGGTATACTAATGATCCTTTTATCATTGCCCAGCAACCCAAAATGACGGCCATTAATTCCGCTCTCTCTATCGACATTACAGGTCAGGTAAACGCTGATTCCATCGGTTGTAAATTCTACAGTGGTTGCGGGGGACAATTGGACTTTATCCGCGGAGCAGCTGCCAGTGAAGGCGGGAAACCGATTATTGCCATGCCCTCTGTAACGGCTAAAGGAGTCAGCAAAATCTGCCCGACTCTGATCAATGGGGCCGGAGTCGTTACAACCCGTTTTGATGCCCATATTGTAGTGACAGAATTCGGTTCAGTAGATTTATACGGAAAAACGTTGCAGGACCGGGCTAAAGCATTGATATCAATCGCTCATCCGGATCATCAGGAAGAATTGGATAAGGCCGCTTTTGAACGTTTCGGCAGTCATTTCCATTTTGTAACCAAATAAAACGAATTTTAAAACAGAGAGAATTTTAAAGCTGTTCAGGGCAATAAAATTCCCTCTGTTCACATTTTTTGAATTTTCTGCCTTTCTTCTGTTTCCAAACGATTTATTTTCCATATTTTCTTTTTACCTTCGCTTTCCATTTATATCGGATATATTATGATGGATTGGAATACACTTTTATCTGCACATCGCTATCACCCGGGAAGTCCGGCTTCTCTATTTCATTCACACGACCGCTCCCAGTTTCAGCGGGATTACGACAGGCTGATCTTCTCTTCTCCCTTCAGACGGCTTCAGAATAAAACGCAGGTATTTCCTTTACCCGGGAATATTTTCGTACACAACCGTCTGACGCATAGTCTGGAAGTAGCCTCCGTCGGTCGCTCTTTAGGAAATAAAATTGCCCAATTTTTAAAGCAGAATAAGATAAAAATGGAAAATCCGGAATTGCTGGAAGAGATCGGCACAATTGTCAGCAGTGCCTGCCTGGCCCACGATTTGGGAAATCCCCCCTTCGGGCATTCCGGAGAAGAAGCCATCTCCTATTTTTTCAGCGAAGGTGAAGGCCGGTATTTTAAAAAGTTACTCTCCGATGAAGAATGGACGGATTTAAGTCATTTTGAAGGAAATGCCAATGCCTTTCGTCTGCTGACCCACAGTTTTAATGGCAGAAGACCCGGCGGTTATACGATGACGTATACCACTCTGGCCTCTATCGTTAAATATCCTTTCGAATCGACTTGTGCTACCCATAAAGGATTTAAATACGGTTTCTTCCAAAGCGAAAAAGAAATATTCCGTCAGGTTGCCGAAGAACTGGGATTGCTACAACTAGAAGAACGTCCGCTGCAATATGTCCGGCATCCGCTGGTATATCTGGTAGAAGCTGCGGACGACATTTGTTATCAGATCATGGACATCGAAGATTCCCACAAAATGCGGATTCTCTCTTACGATGAAACAACGGCTATACTCGAAAATTTTTACGATAAAAATGAGGACAAGGAAGACTTGAAAATCATCGCCCGTACGTTTAAAGTCGTGACCGACAAAAACGAAAGGATCGCTTTCCTCAGAGCCGGCATCATCAATAAATTAATCAATGCCTGCGCGGAAGTATTTTGTAATCATTATGAAGCAATTATGAACGGTACGTTTAAAAGTACCCTCATCAAAAATCTTTCCGGTACGAACAAGGAAGCTTATGACAAATGTACTGATCTGGCTTACAGTCGTATTTATCATACAAATATCGTTACCCAAATTCAAATCGCCGGCTTTAAAATTCTCGGTACGATTCTGAAAGAATATACCGACGCTGTCTTAAAACCGGAAACTTATTATGCCCGGAATATTTTATCCGTTATGCCGGAACAATATCAGGTCAGCAAAGAAGATTCCATGTATACTAAAATACAAACGGTAGTCGATTATGTTTCCGGTATGACTGACTCTTATGCTTTAAACCTTTACCGTAAAATTAAAGGAATCGAATTACCGGAATTGAAGTAATCTTTGAGATGGTTTCCTGTAAATTTTCTAAAAAACGGGTATACAAATCTCTTTTATAAAAGAAAACAGTGTTGTAATTTACCGTTTTCAGAAATAAAGAATCTCCTCCGATTTTATCCTGAGGAGATTTTTATTTTAAACGTTTTTCCTTTTTTCGCTCAGACTTTGCGAACGTCTTTACTGAAGAATTGTGCTAAAATTTTTACTCTGGTTTCCCGAATATTTTTGAATTATATTTTAACAATGTTTCTCCGGATTTCTTTACCGGCATATTTCAGAACAATGATATAAGTTCCCCCGCTCAATTTACTCATATCTAAGACTCCGGGTTCAAAAGGCCGGACAATGATATTCTTCTCCATTACAAAAACGCCCGCCGTATTGTATAATTTTACTTCTACATTTCCATCCACATCCTGCCCCATACGGATATTCAATTTATCCGCTACCGGATTAGGATAGAGATCCACTTCTTTAGAACCATCCCGGGCCATTACAGTAAAACTTCTGCTGACATGCTCCCCGAAATAATCATAAGCGGTAACTTCAAGGGTCACCTTTCCGGACTTCAAAGCATTCACGATCAGTTGTTCGCCGCTCACAGTAGTCTTCACAAAAGTCGGCGAAGTGTTTTTTACCGCGTATCTCAGCGTTTCTCCATCGGGATCCCGGAAATATTCGGATAGCTTTATCGTTTTTACCTCCCCGATTTGATCAAAATATAAATTTTCCAAAACGTTGGAAGTAATAACAGGTAACCGATTGGGCAATACAGTGTAAGGGATCTTTACAATGGCAGCAGCTCCTGCCTCATCCCTAACAGTCAAAGTCGCTTCATATGTTCCGGCTTTTGTTTTAAGTGCGGAAATAGTAACTACTAAGTCCCCGTTTTTTTCAACAACGGTAGCCGCATTAGCAGGATCCTGTATTTCATATCTATAAGACCGCCCCTCCAGATGGGTAACCTCAAAAACAATTTCCGCTGTCTCTACAGACGTTAAAACAATATCACCGGGAGTTTTCCGGGTAACAATCAGGACTTCATTGGACAAGGTCTGACCTTTAGCCAAGGTAACAGCTGAATAATTTCCAAAGCGGTCTTTCCCCCTTATGGCCAGATAATAAAGAGTGCCATTTTCCAAATCTGTAATTTTAAACGATACCTCCTCTCCCGGGCTTTTCCCGATAACATTTACTGTTTCCGTTTTTATATCTGCAGGCAACCCGTCAAAATCTATATTTTCCAAAGGTTCTGTACTCCAGTAAACCTGATAATAAGCCGCTGTTTTATTATCTTCATCCCGGGTTACACTCCATGTCAGGAGAGCAGAATTGTAACTCCACTCTATCTGTAAATCTGTTACCGGGTCAGGAGCAATCCCTTCATCCGATTGAAGTGCAGCGGCAGCATCTACATATCCTGCTCCCAAATTTCCGCGGAAACTCGGATTATAACGGTCAATATTTCCGGCACTTTCCAGGAGTATGGATTTTAAATCCTCCGGCGTAAAACCGGGATGTCCTACTCCAAATTTAGACACGACTAATGCCGCAACCCCGGATACATGGGGACAAGCCATAGATGTACCCTGTTTATACCCATAACCGTTTCCGGGTACAGTACTGTATACAGGACACTCATTACTATATTTGGACATATACCTGTAAGTTCCTCCCGGAGCCGTAATATCTACCCAGTCTGCATAATTGGAATAATAAGCCTTCAGAAAATCAGGCGCCATAGAGGCTACGGAAAATACTCTTTCATATTTGGCAGGATATGCATCTTTATTTGAATTATTGTTCCCCGCAGCAAAAATAACAATTCCTCCCTTCATCGGACCTGTCTGATTCCCATTTTCATCCAATCCTGCATATTCGATAAAATAATCAATAGCTGCTTTTGTAGATTCATTCAAATAAGGGGTACCCTGTTCAAATTTATAGGACCAGCTGTTCTGACTGATGACGGCCCCGTTATTGGCTCCATAAATAATAGCTCGCGGAATGTTCGCACTTCCTCCGCTCCCCTCCTCAGCAGGCTCAAATATCTGACAACTCATGACCCGAACCCCGTCGTACAATCCGGTCCCCCCAGCAATACCACATACCCCTTTCCCATTATTATTCACAGCAGCAATCGTTCCTGCCACATGCGTCCCATGCGAATCAGGTATAATCGTAGCAATATTAGAGACAAAATTCCAACCGTATACATCCCCGGCATATCCATTGTTATCATTATCTGTATTCCCTGCCACTTCATCCTCATTTATCCAGACATTATCTTTTAAATCTTCATGTTCGTAATCGATTCCCCCGTCCACCACTGCAACTATCACTTCCCGGGAACCTGCCGTTACTTTCCATGCATCGTATAAATTAATATCTGCCCCTGCAACCGAATTAGGCAAATTTCCCTCATTGTGGTAATGCCACTGCAAAGAAAGTCCAGGATCATTAAAAGGACTTCCTGCAGCAGTTGGCTTTATCTGCTCCAGAGTTTTAACCGGAATAATAACTTCATTCTCCCCTGCTCTTTGCGCCTGAAGCACAGGTTCCACTACCTCAATTTCAGCTAAATCCGAAAAATCCGAAACCGCCCGGCTTACCGGAATGCTCTCCTCAAATTCAATGTCATACCATAAATGTAACCCGGCTTTTCGCATACGGGGTTCAAATTTGCCGCCATACGGAAAAACCCGTTCGATCTTGACAGCCCCTAATTGAGCCGTAATTTCATCAATAGCCGATACCCCGGTTCGGGTCATCCCCTGAACGGTATTTAATTGCATTTTCCCCTGAATGTCTTCTTTCAACTTGACCCGAATCATCCCTTTACAGTAATTGGCTTCATTTTTCAGAATTTCTTCCGGATTAATTTTATTCCCTTTGGTGTCCAAAGGATCGTCCTGACAAGCAAAACACACAAACAAGAAAAAGAAAATAATAAGTCTGGAGTTCATAAAGATTATTTTATATATAAAGGCTTAAAGATATAAAATTAATCAACATTTAAAAATTATTAATATATCAAAAAATCATTTCTTAACCCGGTTCATTAGAAAACAGAAATATCCCAAAAAAGTTTATCATCAGAATTTATACTCTTTTTTATTCCCTGCTCATTCCGGAAACAAAAATATACTCCGATATTAAATTTCACTTCTTTAGGATATCTCTCTAATAAAAAGGCAATAAATGTTTATTTTTTATACGGAAACATTTTTACAACTGTGTTTGCTCTGTACGACAAATAATTTCGTTTTGTAAATCTTCCCCTAAATCATTAAAATAATCGCTGTAACCGGCAACGCGGACAATCAAATCTTTATATTCTTCCGGATGTTTTTGTGCATCCCGTAATGTATCCGCATTGACTACATTAAACTGGATGTGATGCCCGTCCATACGAAAATACGCCCGGATTAAATGTACCAGATTCATAGCCCCTTCTTCGGTTGCCAGTAAAGAAGGCGTAAATTTCTGATTTAATAATGTCCCTCCGGTTTTAATGTGATCGATCTTGGCTGCCGACCGGATGACAGCCGTCGGACCGTTTACATCGGCTCCTTGTACAGGTGAAATACCTTCCGACAAAGGTTTTCCGGCATTTCTTCCGTCCGGGGTTGCTCCGGTAACCCGTCCAAAATAAACATGGCAAGTGGTCGGCAACATATTTACCCGGTAGGTTGCTCCCCTCGGGGACTTATGCCCGTTCAAAACATCGTAATACAAATCGAAAACATCCACTTCCTGGCGATCTGCATAATCATCGTCATTACCATACTTGGGAGTTTTATAGACCAAACGGTATTGCAATTCTTCATATCCCTTAAAATCAGCTTGTAAGGCCTCCATCATCTCCGACATTTTAACGTCTTTCCGGTCGTAAACGTGATAACGCAAAGCGGTCAGCATATCGGTAATACTTCCTAATCCCACTCCCTGCACATAGCTGGAGTTATAACGGGCCCCTCCACACATATAATCTTTTCCGTTCCGGATACAATCCTCTATCAGCACCGACAGAAAAGGTACCGGCATATATTTCATAAATATTCGTTCAATGATGTTATTGCCAGTCAATTTTATCCGCATAAAATGAGCCAGCTGCAGCCGGTAAGCTGCAAACAATTCTTCGTATGTTTTATAATCAGTGGCCTTGCCGGTTTTTAATCCGATTTGTTTTCCCGTCCTCCAATCATAACCATCATTTAAAGTCAATTCCAATATTTTCGGTAAATTAAAATAACCGGTTAAAATATAAGCTTCTGTACCGAAGGCTCCCGTCTCCACGCAACCGGAACAACCTCCGTTCCGGGCATCTGTGATACTTTTCCCGGCCCTGAGCATCTCCTGCACTAACGCATCTGTATTGAATACAGAGGGCTGACCGAATCCGGTTTTAATAATTTCTACCGCTTCCCGGATAAAACGATCCGGGTTCTTTTTACTGACTTGTATCATGGAACTGGGTTGCAAAATCCGCATTTCCCGAATGACATCCAGTAACATAAAAGAAATTTCATTCACCCCGTCGCTTCCGTCTTCTTTCACTCCTCCTATATTAATCAAAGAAAAATCCGTATACGTATTGCTCTCTTCTGCTGTCACTCCCACTTTGGGCGGAGAAGGATGATTATTGAATTTTACCCAAAACGACTCGAGCAACTCGTATATTTCTTCTTTTGTCGTACTCCCTTCTTCCATCTGCTTTTTGTACAAAGGGTATAAACTTTGATCCAAACGCCCGGGATTAAAAGAATCCCAGGGATTCAATTCCGTTACTACCCCTAAATGAATAAACCAATAATGCTGCAAAGCTTCCTGTACCGTCTGTGGGGCATTTGCGGGGACACGGTGACACGTCCGGGCCATCTGCAATAATTCAGTCTTCCGTTTCGGATCAGACTCCTGAACCGCCAATTCTTCCAGCCTACGGGCATGTCTCTCTGCATAAGTAATCATCGCATTACATACAATCTCCATTCCCCTCAATTCATCCCGTTTATCTACTCCTTCCGGATCATCCAGTAAGTCTAATTTATCCATAGCTTCCTGTATCTCTAATTTCAGGTCGTTTAAACCTGTACGAAACATCTTCATGCCCAACACAGTATGCCCCGGAGCCCGCTGTTCCTGAAATTCGGTAAAAATACCGGCCTCATAGGCATCCTTCCACTCGGGAGTGACATTTTTAAAAATCCGGTCGCGGTTGGATTTTCCGGTCCAATAAGGAATAATAATATTCCGGTAAGCCGCCCGGGTTTTTTCATCCGACTTAAAAGATACTTTTTTCCGGTTGTGCAAAATTTCCAGATCCTGCAGGGAATGTACACAAATTTCCGGATAAGTAGGCGTTGCTTTGGGCGCCGGCCCGCGCTCCCCGACAATCAACTCCCCTTCATTGATACAAATGGCCTTATGTTCCAGAATGTACTGGAATGCCAATGCCCTCTGAACCGGTACCGGTTCAGCATCCGCTATTCCCGATTGGTAAAATTCAGTAATCAACAAAGCCCGCTCAGCCGAAATCCTGTTCTCAGCATTTAAACTTTGCTCTCTCAATCGTTGTATTCGTTCAGTTAGTTTCATTATCTTAAATATTTAAAATGATTATATTACAAATCCTGAATGTCCGCTATTCTTTAAATTCATATTTTATGGAAATACATTCCTACTTTACCCACCAGCGTTTTTAATTTATCCTTTCCTCCTGCATTTTAGTCCGGTTAAGTCATAAACCTTCCGGCATATACCTGTCAGCTGCGACCCACCAGTAAGCATTTTGAACTGTTTGAAAAGGAATGTATCATAATACTTCATATCCGTTTTTCCGGAAATACTCTTTTATTCCGCTAATTCCGTTTTCCGTCAGGCCAGCCGTTTCTCCCATCCCATACTTTCTGCCCAGCCTGCGATATTTATCAGCCCCTGTCCGGTGAAAAGGCAATAGTTCTATCCTATGTAATGCAGGCATCGTACTCAACCGGCTGACTATAGCTGAAAGATCCGCCTCGGTATCGTTCACCCCAGGAATAACCGGAATCCGTATCAATACTGAAGTACCATACCGTACAATCCGGTCGAGATTCTCCCATACCTTTTCATAACCTTCCCCAATAAATTCTTTAAACTTACCCGGATCCGCCGTCTTAACATCGTATAAAAACAAATCTGTATAACGGCATATTTCTTCCAATTTCTTAACTTGTACCGCTCCGGCTGTATCAACACACGTCCGGAAATGAGCTGCCCGGCAACGTTTTAACATTTCCAGTAAAAAAACAGATTGTAAAAGAGGCTCCCCTCCGGAAAATGTTATCCCCCCCGCCGATTCTTCAAAAAACACCTGATCTTTACGTAGCTCCTCCCACAATTCGTCTGCAGAGATACTATACCCTACCATTCTTTCTTCCCGGAATTCCTTCTCGCCTAAACGATAAACCTGAGACATATAACAAGGGCCTACAGACTGGCTTTCCGGATTATGACACCAACAGCAATGCAAATTACATCCTTTTAAGAAGACAGTCGTCCGGATTCCGGGACCATCATGGATAGCATAGCGTTTAATATCAAAAATATTACCACGCATAATAAAAAAATAAATTGAAACAATTGACAGAATAACTCAGAACTCCGGATAAATAAACTCACAACCGGGCATAAGAAAAGAAAGCACTAACAAATCCAGCACTCATAAAGCCCCTTATAGGAACGGTTTTGCAATATCCGGTGAATCTTCAACATAATAACGCCCCTAATATAAAAGAAAAATGTAAGATTTAAAAGAAAAGAAGAAAAGAATATAAGTCAAAAAGTAACAAAATGCTGTTCTCCTTTTTCAGGAATGTTTGTCTTTTTGGGGGGTACATTTTTATTACTTTTTGACTCAATAGAAAGCGTATTATTGTAACAACTCTTTTACTTTAGCAGAGATAGCTTTTCCATCCGCTTTTCCGCTAAGCTGCTTAGTAGCTACTCCCATAACTTTTCCCATATCTTTCGGAGAAGTCGCCCCTACAGAAGTTATAATAGCTTTCAGAGCTTCCGTCAATTCAGCCTCAGACAACTGTTTCGGTAAAAAAGAATTCAATACTTCCAATTGTCCGCTCTCTTCTTCGTATAAGTCCAGCCGCCCTTGTTGTTTATATATTTCTGCTGCATCCGAACTTTGCTTGGCCAATTTCTGGATAATACGAACACATTCGGCATCGTCAATTCCCTCTCCGGCTCCCGGACGGGTCTTGGCTTCCAATATCACTTTTTTAATATTCCTCAATGCTTCCAGCCGGACTTTTTCCCTGGCTTTCATCGCATTTTTAATGCCTTCGTTTACTTGTTCTTCAATCGTCATAGCTTTTCAGTTTTTAATGTATACTTGTTTTTCCCCTTTCAATTTAGCTTTACAAATGGGTTTGAGGTAAAAAGTCTTTTATCCGGCTTCTCCTCAGAATTTCCTCACATCGTTCAAAATTAACACTAAAATTTCAAAACTAATCCATGAGAGCTCCGTAATTTAACAAATAATATAAATTAACACTGAGAATATTTTTTGATACATTTTTTGGAGTAAATTTGGAACATTTTTAAGACAATCATGAAAATAGTATTATTCATTTCCTTTCTTTTTTCTGCACTACCTGCTTTTACGCAGCAAGATACTGTAACGAAGATCATAAATCCGGAAGATACGCTGATGATAGTCACCGACCAGTTGACCGACCGTCAGCTCAAACAACTTTATCGTCAACACAGGCGCGATTCGATCCGCGCCCATAAGAAAGTATGGCTTTCTATTCTGGGGGGTCCTTCCTATAATCCAGAAGCTTCTTTGGGGATCGGAGGAGCCATGTTGATGACTTTCCGGATGAACAAGTACGATTCCATCAGCCAGCGTTCATTCATTCCGGTAGGATTTAACATCTCTATCAATGGTACTTTCGTCGCAGCCGGTGCCGGAACTTTGTTCTTTAACGAAAATAAATTCCGTATCTACATTAAATACGGTTACCGGACAGAACCAGCTAATTTTTATGGTATCGGTTATGATGAAATTAAACAGGCAGAAGAATTGAGAGACCGTTTTAAAAAGGATTCGGTTACTTTCCATAAAACAAGTGTTCAATTTTTCCCCCGTTTTGTCTGGGAAGTACGTCCGAATATTTATGTCGGTACCTTACTGGACTACAATTATTATTACGGTAAAGACATGCCCCACTGGATGAAACAAAATGCACAAGTCATTAAATACGGAAACCGATTCCATAATATCGGTATCGGAGGACTTTTCCAATACGATACCCGGGACGATGTTGCCACTCCTTTTGCCGGGATGTTTTTAAGTGCTACGGGAACCCTTTATGGGAAATACTGGGGAGGGGATTTCAATTATGAAATGATAGAACTGGAATACCGTCAATTTAAACAAGTGTTTAAACGCCGGAGTGTATT